>CANNLO010000001.1 GCA_947505055.1 Methylococcaceae bacterium
AAGTCGTCAGAGCCCTTCGCTTCTCGCTCCGTGCGCACCTTGACCGCTTTGTAGTTGCTTTCGATGTTAAGTGTTGCTCGAACTGTAAAGCTCTATAGACGAATTAAATAACATCCTCTGACCTATAATTCTTGACTATCGCCCAGTAAAGATGTTTCTCAGCCACTATAATCGTTAAAAACAAAGGTAAAAAAATACTCGTGATGTCGAGGTTATTTTAATATACGACATTAGCGTCCCCGTTATTCCCTTAATAACCATAGTTTAATAGCTATTAATAAATGACGCCATCCCCTTTCTACTAGAAAAACACCGCATATAGGACTATTAGCTAGAATTTATAACGTTTTATACCGGCAAGCATGTCAAAATAATTTGGATTAACCAATTCTCTTCTTCAGTTAATTAAGCTTACACTGAAACTCATTGTTCATTTTCACAACAATTTTTCAAGGTACTGAATTATAAATTGAACACTGCGATTGCCCCTAAATTCATTAATATCAAGCTTGTAAGCCGCTTTTATGTTACGTAAACCCAACCAGTTTTCAGGTTTGTCCACATAAAAAGCAATCGCATCGATTAACAGGTTACCCAATGGTTTTCTAAGTACTAGCTTAAGATGCCGTTGCCCGACAATTCGCGCCTGAATCACATCAAAAACTCCGTCAAATACCGGTTCGGGAAACTCCTGCCCCCAAGTTCCCGCGTTTTGCAATAACTCGGCAAATTCAAGCGTCATCTCATTTTCAGTCAGCTCGCCATCGGAATAAATTTTCTGTTCCAGATCAATCGTTGCCAAGCGCTTTCTGACCATTTCATCAAAAGCCAAGGCAAAGGGCGGATAGTCGTGCATTTTCAGACTCATGCCTGCCGCCATGGCGTGACCGCCAAATTTGCTCAGCAATTTGGGATGCAAAGCGGCAATATCGCTTAAAACATCACGAATATGAACGCCGGGAATTGAGCGCGCCGAACCTTTAATCTCATCTTTTCCGGCAGGCGCGAATGCGATAACAGGCCGATGCAACTGATCTTTAATGCGCGACGCCAAAATACCGATCACACCTTGATGCCAGTTTGCGTCGAACAAACACACTCCGGCGGGCAAATGATGCTCGTCAAGGCGTTTCATCTCGCTTAATAAAATCATGGCCTCGTTTTTCATCTGACCTTCAATTTCCCGTCGGTCGTTGTTCAACTCGTCAAGTTGCAAGGCCATGTCTTTGGCAAGCTTTGGATCATCGGTCAACAAACATTGAATGCCTAAGGACATATCATCCATCCGCCCTGCTGCATTAAGCCGTGGACCGAGTGCAAAACCTAAATCCGTGGCAAAAATGGCTGCCTGATTTTTACCCGCAACCTCAATCAAAGCATTGATGCCAGGATGCGAACGACCTGTGCGTATTCTCAGCAAACCCTGATGTACCAGAACCCGGTTGATTTGATCCAGCGCCACTACATCGGCAACCGTACCCAGGGCTACATAATCCAGCAACTGGGCCAGATTCGGTTCTGGAACCTGATTTTTCTCAAACCACTTATGCTCTCTTAACCGGCTACGTAACGCCATCAACACATAAAACATGACACCGACACCGGCCAGGGCACCGCCGGGAAATTGATCATCAGCCAGATTAGGGTTAACGATCGCGTCGGCAACTGGCAATTCATGCCCCGGCAAATGATGATCGGTAATTAGGACTTTTATACCCAGTTCTTTGGCTACCCTCACGCCATCTATGCTTGATATGCCGTTATCGACGGTAATAATGACATCCGGATTTTGCTGCTTTACCAACTCGACAATCTCTGGTGTCAAGCCGTAACCGTATTCAAAGCGATTAGGCACGACGAAGGACACCTCCCCTGCCCCCAGCAAATGCAAGCCCTTGATGGCCACGGCACAACTGGTGGCGCCATCGGCATCAAAATCGGCGACTATGCAAATCCGTTGTTGCTGATTGATAGCCGTAATTAAATGCCCCACCATGTCTTCCATGCCCGATAACAGCCATGGAGACGGCAGTTTTGCCAGGGTCCGGTCAAGTTCAGTTGCGACCGTTAAGCCCCTCGCTAAAAAAATACGCTCCAATAGCGGATGCATTTCGCCCAGACTAGATCGTTTTTTGGTCACCGGACGGGTAACAATTATTTTTTTAACGCCTTGATAATACATCTATTTCCCAACAAAAAAGCCGACTTATGCCGGCCTTGTATTTTACAAAAAAAATTCACCAACAAAACACGAAGAGAATAAAGTTAACCAAAGACTTAGTGTAGGGTGGCTTCGCGCCAGCAAACCGCCAATCAGCGCGCAATATCCAAAACAATCGACATAAAAAACCCGCTTGTAAAAGTGCCCGAGGAGGCAGACAAGATCATCCCAATCATGGCTGATTGCTGGTGCGATTCGCCTTACAGCTTTGTTGTCGGGCATAAACAGAATGCCCGGCCTACCGGACTACAGAGCCAATTCCAAAATTACCGACCAGAAGGTTAGGTAACATTGACACACGAAAAGTCATTTATTGAAACGACTAGTTTGAAAACGCTATTTTTAATTCACTACTTCGTTATTTCTTCATTTGTATAAAAAAATCAGGACATAGCTATCCATTTGATTCCTTAAAATTAGAGGATCAGCCAAATTTCTTATACTCAGTAAAGGCGCACTCAGCAACCCTTGATTATATCAGCGAAAATCCGTAAAAATCCGCGTCATCCGAATTCCATTTATAAAATCACAAACAATCCAAAATAGCCCGCTTAACCGCATCCAGACTGGCTTCAATGGTTACAGGATGTGCTGCGGCACATTGTGCGATGGCGACATCAGGATCTTTTAAGCCATTGCCCGTCAAAGTGCAAACGATGATGCTGCCTTCGGGGATTTTTCCTGAACCGATATCCTGCAAGGCTCCGGCTAACGAGGCAGCGGAGGCAGGTTCGCAAAAAATACCTTCAAATTGCGACAGCATTTTTTGTGCGGCCAAAATCTGTTCATCGGTGAACTTGTCAAACCAACCGCCGGATTCTTTTTGCGCCGCCCAGGCAAAATCCCAGGATTGCGGATTACCGATGCGGATTGCCGTGGCGATGGTTTCGGGGTCTTCAATGGGATGACCCGCTAAAAAGGGTGCGGCTCCGGCTGCTTGGTAACCGCACATTACCGGACGAGTAGAGCAAACCCGTGTTGTGGCATATTCGCTATAGCCTTTCCAGTAAGCCGTTATATTACCGGCATTGCCGACCGGTAAACAGTGATAATCGGGGGCAAAACCCAAATCATCGACGATTTCAAAAGCGGCGGTTTTTTGTCCATCAATTCGATAAGGATTAATCGAGTTAACAATGGTGACCGGCGCCTGTTGGGCGACTTCTTTTACCAAAGCCATGCCTTTATCAAAGTTGCCGTTAATCTGAATGATTTCCGCGCCATACATCAGCGTTTGCGCCAGTTTACCTTGAGCAATTTTACCGTCGGGTATTAACACGAAGGCTTTAATGCCAGCTCGCGCGGCATAGGCTGCGGCTGCGGCTGAAGTATTCCCGGTTGAGGCGCAGATAATCGCCTGACTGCCTTCTTCGACGGCTTTGGTAACCGCCATGGTCATGCCGCGATCTTTAAAGGAACCGGTCGGATTCAAACCTTCGTATTTGACATAAATTTTGACCGACTTGCCTATCAAACGGGGAATATTCTGCAATTCAATCAACGGCGTATTGCCTTCGTTTAAACTGATAATACGGGTGTTTGCGCTAACCGGCAGACGGTCTCTGTAACGTTCAATCAAGCCGGTGTGGTGTTTGTGTGTAGACATGTTTTTAAATTATCCTAAAGTTTCCAGACGAATGCGGGTGACTTTACCGGTAACGGTAGTTAATGCTTCGATTTCAGCGATAGCGGCGTTCATTTCTTTTTCGAGGGTGATTTGTGTCAGCATGATGATCGATACTGTTTTTTTGGTTTTTAACGGTTCTCTCTGACTGATAGCTTCAATGCTGATTTGATGCTCGGCAAGAATCCTCGTCACTTCAGCCAAAACGCCCGGTTTATCTTCGGCTTTTAGCCTTAAATAATAAGAAGTTCTAAACTGTTCAGCTGGCAACACCGGAATGTCAACCAGAGCATTTGCTTGAAAAGCCAAATGGGGAACGCGATTTCCTGGATCGGAGGTCAAGGCTCTGACTACATCAATCACATCGGCGACTACCGATGAAGCCGTTGGCTCGGCTCCAGCTCCGGCACCATAATAAAGCGTTGGCCCGACTGCATCGCCTTTAACCAAAACCGCATTCATGACGCCATTGACGTTGGCAATCAATCGTCGCTCAGGAATCAGGGTCGGATGCACCCTTAATTCGATACCATCCGACGTTTTTCGTGCAATACCCAAATGCTTGATGCGATAACCCAGTTGTTCCGCATATTTGACATCGGCCCGGGTTATTTCAGAAATGCCTTCGGTGTAAATCTTGTCAAATTGTAATGGTATACCAAAAGCAATAGACGCCAATATAGTCAGTTTATGAGCTGCATCAATACCTTCCACATCAAAAGTCGGATCTGCTTCCGCATAACCCAAGGCTTGCGCTTCTTTTAAAACATTAGCAAAATTGCGCTGCTTATCGCGCATTTCAGTCAGAATGAAATTGCCGGTACCGTTAATAATGCC
This sequence comes from Methylococcaceae bacterium, assembly GCA_947505055.1. The sequence continues at coordinate 4,683 of CANNLO010000001.1, forward strand.
AGCCAGCCATTCAATCTGATTGCCACTTAAACCTTCGCGTATCGCTTTAATGATTGGAATACCACCGGCAACAGCGGCCTCAAATGCGACGATCACGCCTTTTTCACTAGCCTTGGCAAAAATCTCATTGCCGTGCAACGCAATCAATGACTTGTTGGCGGTAACAACATGCTTGCCATTTTCCAGGGCTTTTAACACCATGTCTTTAACTGCCCCGGCACCACCTATCAATTCCAGAATGATTTCAATTTCCGGATCGTTGATAATTTCATAAGGATCGGTCGTCAGGGTGATGCCTTGCGTGTCACAAATTCGTGGTTTGCTTAAATCTTTTGTCGAGGCCCGGGTAATGGTGATCTCACGACCTGCACGACGGGCAATTTCGTCAGCATTACGCTTCAACACATTGACGGTGCCACCACCGACAGTCCCTAATCCCAAAACACCTACTTTTACCGGTTTCAAATCAAACTCCAGTTAAAAAATTATTGACCCGTTTAAACAACCTGGTCTTTCTTCATCATAAGGCGTATGCCGCGAACGGCCTGGCGGGTTCTATGTTCATTCTCGATAAGACCGAAGCGGACATGATCATCGCCATGTTGTCCAAAGCCAATGCCCGGAGAAACCGCCACTTTAGCTTCCGCCAACAATTTCTTGGAAAACTCCAACGAACCCATAGTCAAATAAGCGTCGGGTATTTTTGCCCACACAAACATGGTCGCTTTCGGTTTCTCGACCGGCCAACCCGCAGCCGTTAAGCCATCGCATAACACATCACGTCTTTTACGATACATCTCGGCAATCTCTGCAACGCATTCCTGCGGCCCTTCAAGTGCAGCAATCGCGGCAATTTGAATAGGCGTAAAGGTTCCGTAGTCCAGATACGATTTAATTCGCGCCAAAGCTGAAACCAACTCTTTGTTCCCGCACATAAAACCCACACGCCAACCGGGCATGTTGTAACTTTTTGACAGCGAGAAAAATTCAACCGCAATGTCTTTCGCCCCTTCGACCTGAAGTATTGACGGTGCTTTATAGCCATCAAAAACGATGTCCGCATAAGCTATATCCTGTACGACCCAGATTTTATGTTCTTTGGCGACGGCGATAATCTTTTCAAAAAAATCCAGCTCTACACATTGACTGGTAGGATTGCCCGGAAAATTCAGAATCAGCATTTTCGGTTTGGGCCAGGAATCGTTAATGGCTTTTTGCAATTCTTCAAAAAAATCTCCGCCCGGGACCATCGGCACATGCCTAAGGTCGGCACCGGCAATCACCACACCATAAGGATGTATGGGATAAGCTGGATTAGGTACCAGCACGACATCGCCAGGACCTAAGGTCGCCAGTGCCAAATGCGCCAAGCCTTCCTTTGAACCAATAGTTACGATGGCTTCAGTATCCGGATCCAAATCAACGTCAAAACGATTTTTATACCAAGTACAAATCGCTTTTCTTAATCTGGGTATGCCTTTGGAAACCGAATAGCGATGCGTATCAGGACGCTGTGCGGACTCGATCAATTTTTGGACGATATGTTCGGGCGTGGCTTGGTCGGGATTACCCATACCAAAGTCGATAATATCTTCTCCGGCCGCGCGAGCCTTGGCTTTTAAGTCATTAACAATGTTGAAAACGTAGGGAGGTAAACGACTTATTCTATGAAATTGTTCCATTGACAGCTCTTAAAAAAACCAGTGTTGATGTGAAAGTTAAATTTGTTGTCCAAGGTACTGTTAATAATAAGCTCTGTCAAATGCAAACAGTACCAAAAAGACTAATGAATCGAGAGTAATATTTGTTCTACCCGTAGTAAATCTTCATGGGTGTCGACCCCGGCTGCTGGTGTTTTGTCAACCGTTTGAACGAAAACAGCTTCGCCCTGCCAGAGTATTCTTAATTGTTCCAAGGACTCAACCGACTCCAGTACTGAAGGTTGCCATTTACAGTAACGGTTTAAAAAATCAACCGTATAAGCATACATGCCAATATGTCTGAGATAAGGAAACTTGCCCGAAGGTTGTTTATTTAATTGAGTAAACGCATCCCTTTCCCAGGGAATGGGAGCACGGCTAAAATAAAGCGCATAGCCGGCATGATTTAAAACCACTTTTACCGAATTTTGATTAAAAATTTCTTCATAATCAATGATTTGTGCCGCCAGTGTCGCAATGCCGGCTTGCTGTTGACCTGCCAAAGCACCGGCAACATCCCGAATATAAGCTGGAGGAATAAGCGGTTCATCACCTTGCAAATTAACGATAATTTCCTTGTCAGACCAGCCGCAAAGTCTCGCGACCTCGGCGATTCTTTCGGTGCCGCTTTGATGCGCAGCATGGGTCATGACCACGTTAAAGCCTAAGTCACTAACCGCCTGAAAAATACGCTGGTCATCGGTAGCGACAATAATTTCATCGGCTTCAGCTTCTTTTGCCCGTTCACAAACATGAGCAATCATAGGTTTACCCGCGATGTTCAACAACGGTTTTCCCGGTAATCGAATCGAACCAAATCTTGCCGGAATTACGACTTTAAAACGTAGACTCATTTTTTTAAGGCGTCGATTTCATCAAGAGATAACTCACGGACTTCATCTTCAAGCATAACCGGAATATCATCACGAATGGGAAAAGCGATGCGATCGGCTTTGCAGATAAGTTCTTGCTTAGACTGATCATAAATCAAGGGACTCTTGCAAAGTGGACAAGCCAGAATATCGAGCAGTTTTTTATCAATCATGATTTCCTCGTCATTATTAAAAGTGGGCGGCAAAAAAGGAATGATTTTTGCCTTGGACATTTTATAATATTTTACATTATTTTTAAGTAACCTGCTTCGTCTCGTCTGTGCTTGCTAAAGGTTTTTAAAAACAAACCAATCTAAATCGACAGAGGCTGCAAACTATGTTCAAATAATAACAGTTCAAAAAAAAAAATTTCAGCAGAGCATTCTATATGACGTCATCTGTTTGTTTTTATTGCATCATCCAGACTACCCTATTGCTTGTAATTGCCAATGGCGCTCCGATACTGATCAATAATGTACTGGGAAAACGCTGGGCTTGGCCGGTGGACAATCATTTAATACTATCTGATGGTCATCGCTTGTTTGGGGACACCAAAACTTGGCGAGGCTGCTGCTCAGCCATTATCTTTACAATCCTGGCTGCAGTTTTAATTGGTTTACCTGCGTTAACAGGCTTGTTCTTTGGTTTCCTTACAATGATCGGCGATCTATTGGCAAGCTTTATCAAACGGCGAATGGGACGCACTGAAAGCAGTCGAGCCAGAGGTTTCGATACCGTTCCTGAATCTTTGTTGCCCATTTTACTATTGAAAACACCCCTGGCCTTGAGATTCAGTGATATCATACTGATTATACTGGTATTTTTTATTATCGAAGAGCTAATATCGCCTATACTTTACAGACTGCACATCAGAAAGCAGCCTTTTTAAACTGACTAAATTCTGACTATGAATCATGAAGGTATTCGGGTATTAACCTATAACATCCATAAAGGCTTTAACACCGGCAATCGTCGCTTTATCCTGCATCAAATCAGAGATGCGCTGCTAGCTGCCGATGCAGATTTAATGTTTCTGCAGGAAATACAAGGCGAACATCATCGTCATCAGAAAAAAATAGTCGACTGGCCAGTTTTATCCCCACTTGAATTTCTTGCTGGTAGCACCTGGCCTTTTCACTCCTACGGAAAAAATGCCGTTTACAATGCAGGGCATCACGGTAACGCCATCCTGAGCAAATTTCCTTTCAAACTTATTGAAAATATTAATGTCTCACCTTTTCCCTGGGCCAGTCGCAGCCTGATGCATGGCACCATCCAACTACCGGATAATAAGCAGAATATACATATTGTTTGCATACATTTTGGTTTACTCGGCAAAGAGCGTCGTTTACAGTTCAGCAAACTATCAACTCATATTGACAATCATATTCCTTATGATGCGCCGCTGATTATAGCCGGCGACTTTAACGACTGGCGGGGGCAAGCTGACCGACTGTTTCATGAGCATCTTGGCCTAGAGGAAATCTTCCAAATGACTCATGGACGCTATGCCCAGAGTTTTCCTTCTTGGCTGCCTTTTTTAAAAATGGATCGGATTTATTATCGGGGGTTAACTCCTATCGCCTGCGAACGTCTAAACGAAGCACCCTGGCATACGCTTTCAGACCATTCACCCTTGACAGCCTCCTTCACCTTATGAACTCAGCCTCCAAATTAACTTTACCTAATCTGCTGACCGGCTTTCGTTTCGTAGCGGCTCCACTATTGCTCTGGCTTGCCTGGCATGGCCATGCCATTGCCTTTATGGTGCTCTTGGCGATGGCTTTTCTAACTGACTTACTTGATGGTATGGCCGCCCGACTAACTGGCCAGGTTTCGGAATTTGGCGCGACTCTTGATAGCTGGGCTGATGTCATCACTTATTTAACCATAGCACAAAGCTGTTGGTGGTTATGGCCTGACATTGTTTACCGGGAACTATTTTATGTTGTACTTGTCGTAGCGAGCTGTCTGCTCCCCGCTGCTACAGGTATCTACAAGTTCGGTTGCTTTACCAGTTATCATACTTGGGGAGTTAAAATAGCAGCCGCTACGATGGGCTCATCCTTGTTTATAATGTTTCTTGGTGGCCCAGCCTGGACTTTCCGAATCGCGGCAGTCCTATGCATGATTGCCGCTATTGAAGAAATGCTGATTACCTGGCATTTACATAAACCAAAATCCAATCTGCGCTCGATTTGGCATGTGTTAAAAAGCGTTAAGAATCATGACCAATAAGACTCACGGCGCTGATAGTGTCAAATCAAAAAACTCTGAACCCGCAAAAAAGCCACTGTCATTTTGAGCATGCGAAGGAGAAATATTACGTGCCGCCTCTGAAACCCGTTGCCGGGTATACGCTAATAACTCGGCAATATTTATCCGCTTATCACCATTACCGCCCAACTCCTGATCCGCTTTCCCATTAAGTCCGTCCAACAAAACAGCCGTAACAACCCCGTGACCCTTGATACCATCCAGGGCTTCCTAGTCATTACTGGTCCCGGCCAACACAAAACGCCCGGTATTTTGGGCCAACGACCCCGTCCTGGCCGTTGCTGGTTAGCATTCTGCAAGACACTACCCAACACTGCAAAAGCACCGGAATTACAGGAATCAATCAACTCAGTCTTCCCCAGTTTTTCCGCATTCAAAAAACTCTGGCATTAGGGTCATTAGCTAAAATATTATTAATTGATATCGCTGACGAATGGTTATAATTCTTAATGTTCGGATCGATATTCAATGATTTATTTCTATTTGCCACCCCCACAATCCATATTTGTTATTTGCATTCGCTAATTCGTTATAAAATAGCCATCATATAGATATACGCTGTATTAATTTTCTATAAGATAGCGTACTCCAGAATTACAGTGACTCAGACTTACTCGTTTTTACTGAACAAGTCTGAGCCAACTCAAATCCAATTTCAATCAGCAAGGCACTATGGATACCTCAGACAGTTTAGATATTTTCAATCAGATACATATTGATGTTGCACGTAATGCAACAGATGATTTTAATTTATTTCATGATAGAAATAGATGGCGACGCATTAATCACAATCCGTTCCAAGGTCCTATTGCACTGGGCTTTCAATTAGAATCATTGATTGAACATAAAGTTTTTCTCTATCGCCGTTTACATAATGAAAACGTGTTGATCAGAGATAAAAACCTGCATTTCAGTAACTACCAGTTTTCTTTTGTTAACGCCGTAAAACCAGGTCAAGTGGTATCAGTTGATATAAAACCATCGCAATACAATGAAGATCCGGAGACGATACTTAGCAACAGAATTGCCGTCAAATCAGGCGGAACCTTGGCTTTGCTCGGTTACAAAAAAGAATCCAAATTTGCCTTGTTTTTACCCAACCCCGATATTCCCCAGTTTGGCGCTCTGAACCAGCATCCGGATCGCTCATTTATCTCAGGTAGCAGTTTTTTTCTGAAAAGAAAATACATAAGTATCAGTAATGCAAAGAATTTTTTATGCGGCTCTCTGGTTGAACAGGATGCATTTTTTGACCCTTTTAAAAACAAAGCCATTTTCCCTGAAATATTCCCATGCAGTCTTATATCAAGTGCCTTGCTGGAAAAGGCGGTCATAGAAAAACATGATTTTGAACGTAATCCGCTAGTCTATATGTCGCATAAAATCAGTATTGACCGTATCAATCTTGCCCAATTAAAATCTGGAGATGCGCTGTATATTCTTATCAAACAAATCCCACCCGAAGAGCGAAAAGAAGGTATAGGCCACTCCATCGTTTCTCCCTATCACTACCAGTGTTACGGTCTTATGGAAGACAAAACCATTCTGTACCGGGCACTGATCTCTCTGGCTCCGCTTGAACAAATACTCAACTCACTCAAACAATAAGCCATGCCAGAATTAAAATACTTAATCGGCTATTCTGAAAATATCACCGACCAGATACGTCGGTTGATCAATAGTCAAAAGCTAACCGAGACATTACTCAAAAAATATCCTGTTGCCCATACCATCAAAACCGATAAAGCCCTTTATGCTTATACACTTGACCTGAAAAATGCTTTGCTGAAACAATCCCAGCCACTCAGCAAAGTCATTTATGACGATAAGATTAAAGACTTGCATCATGCTTTGGGCTTGCATACCTTTATCTCCAGAGTCCAAGGTGGTAAACATAAAGCAAAAAATGAAATCCGGGTGGCCTCTCTTTTTAAAAACGTACCATTACCTTTTTTAAGAATGATAGTCGTGCATGAACTGGCGCACTTAAAGGAGAAAGAACATAACAAGGCGTTTTATCAACTCTGCTTACACATGGAACCGCAATATCACCAATTCGAGCTGGATATGCGGCTATATCTGACTCACCTGGATTTATTCGGCAAACTGTATTAAGTCATGCAGATCAATTGGCAACCGATTATTCAACTTATCGAATCAGTAACCGACCAGCCCTTTAATTTTCTTAAAGCTGAAGCAATGCAAGGCGGAGATATTAATCAAGCTTACCGTTTAAAAGCAAAAAACGGGAATTATTTTATCAAGCTGAACCGCCCTGAGCGACTCGCGATGTTTGAGGCTGAAGCCGCTGGTTTGATGGCTCTGGAACAAGCTCAGGCCATTCGAACTCCCAAAGTTATTGTTTACGGCAGCACAATTGACCATGCCTTTTTGGTACTTGAATATATCGCCCTAAAAACTTTAACTCAACACACTGAAGAACTGCTCGGCCAACAGCTTGCAGATCTGCACCGACAAAAACAGTCTTTTTTTGGCTGGCACCGCGACAACACTATTGGCTCTAGTCCACAACTAAATGGTGAGTACAAAAACTGGCTTATCTTTTGGCAACAGCAACGTTTGGGACATCAATTATCGTTAGCTGCGAAACATGGCTATAAGGGTCATTTACAAACGCTGGGCGAAAAACTGTGCACAAACTTACAACCTTTATTTTCCGGCTATCAGCCGCAACCAGCTTTGGTGCATGGCGATTTATGGAGTGGTAATACCGGAATGGATGATCAAGGTAATCCTGTTATTTATGATCCCGCCTGCTATTTTGGAGACCGAGAAACTGATCTGGCCATGACTGAATTATTTGGCGGCTTTAGCCCGACGTTTTATGAGGCATATCAAGCAGCTTATCCCTTGGAATCGGGCTACACATCCCGAAAAGCTCTATACAACCTGTACCATATACTTAATCACCTGAATCTGTTTGGAAAAAGTTATCTACACCAGGCAGAATCGATGTTCAGCAAGTTATTAGCTGATTTATAAAACTATCAATCCAACCTCACTCCATAGACTCCTGTAATGGCTGACACAAAACCTCTAACGATTTCAAAGCCGAATTTTTTAACTCCAGTCAATCCGGCCATTGAAAGTTATCTGCTCGACCTGGTCCAACAGACCAATCATGACGTTTTGAGCGAAATGGAAGATCTCGCGTTAAAAAACAACTTCCCAATTGTTGGTCGCTTAGTAGGTGTTTTTCTGGAAACGCAAGCCAAAATGATTAATGCTGAAAAAGTATTTGAATTTGGCAGTGGCTATGGTTATTCCGCGTATTGGTTTGCAAGGGCAGTAGGCCTAAAAGGTCAGGTAATATGCACTGACGCCGACTTTCTTAATCAACAAAAAGCCGAGCACTATCTCAAGGCAGCCGGTTTATGGGATAGAGTAGATTTTCGGGCGGGAATGGCACAGGATATTTTTGCTCAGACGGAAGGTTTCTTCGATATCTGTTACAACGATGTCGATAAAGGCGATTATCCTGCTGTGTGGCTTATGGCTAAAGAACGTATTCGCCCTGGCGGTCTTTATATTGCGGATAATGTGCTTTGGCGAGGACGGGTAGCCGTCAAAAAACCTGCTGATATTTTTCCTGGCTGGACCGAAGCGATCATGGAACATAATAATCTTATTTTTAATGACCCGGACTTTGACGCATTTATCAATCCAATTCGAGATGGCGTAATTGTCGCAAGAAAAAAGACAATGTAAAAAAAGATACTCCTTCTTATTAAATAGCTTTATGCTAATAGCTTAATTAACTGACACGAGGATTGACTATGCCCTATACCCAACCAATTGTAGAAGAACTGAATATCCTGGTTCGCTATAACCTGGCCACCACACAAGAAGGCATCAAGGTTCACAAAACTGCCACACCTGAAACGATTGCAGCTACACATCGTTTGTTCGAGAAAGGCTTAATATCACAAGATGACGGTGGTTATTTGACTAATCTCGGCCTTGACACTGCAAAACAAGCTCAAGCGATTCTCGATATTCTCCGACCGATTTAAGAATATCTTTATGGTTTAATCAAACTGTAAAACAATAAAAAAAGCTTAACGATTTAATCGTTAAGCTTTTTGAATCAAGTAACATGCATGGCACCATACTGACATTTACCGTCTCTTCCACGGGATTGGAAATAATCCTTTAATCCCACTCCCAATAAGCCTTCAGGCTAAAATGATTTCCGATCCATACTCTTATTCGTCCTCATGAAGCTAGGCAATCTGCATATTCTGGCCCAACTTGAACGCTCATTCTGAAAAATCCATTGAGCCTTCTTTTTGTAGTTCTCACCCTATTTTGTAAAATAAAAAGAAAATCATCACTGCACTCTTTAGAGGGCTGTTTGTCTAAACATTTCCTTGTTATCCTTGGTTTTAAGGGGAATACTCATGATTTTTTCTGTCTTTATAGTCGTTAGCTGACAATCGTTTTAAGTCGCAAGCCAAGTAATATTCGTCAGTACATTGAACAACAAAGAACGCCTGAATGATTACTTTCGTGACTTGAGTCGCTTACATCCCCGCCCTGAACAGCGGGGTTTTGCGCTACACATGGATAAATTATCAAGCCATCGGGCTAAAATTATAAGTTCAGAAAAATTAGCGCTGATCAGCCGAAGCATATCTTAAACAACTATAAAGAAAAAACTGCATCCCAAAAATAAGATTCGCCATCAACAAATGAATGGGCTGGGCAACCGGTGGCATGCCCAATCGATCAAGACTCACTCCAGCCAAAATCGCCATAACAACCAAACCGGCCAGCGAAAAACCAATGCGCCGCAACAGACTATTCTTATCGACAGCGCGAATTATTTTCCAGGCCAGCCACAGATTGGTAAATAAAATAAGCGAAGAAAATGATCTGTGCACATAAAAAATGACCGGAAAATCATCTCGCCAATATTGACGCTCTATATAAGCATGCTCATGTGCAATGAAATCCACCGCTTCTCTAACCTGCGTGCCCATGGCGACTTGTAACAGCGTCATCAGCATGGCGACGATTAAAACGCTTTTCACTTTACCGGGAACTGCCCGAATATCAAATTGGGCAATGACCTCCCGTTGCGATCGCGTAATGGTATAAATCAACAAAGCGACTATAAATAAAGCCAGCAGCATATGCAGAGTGATCATCAAGGGCTTGAGATTGCTGGCGACCACCGTCGCCCCAAGCCAGCCCTGAAACCCAACCAGTAGAAACACGCTGACTGCCAGATAAAAAATGGGTTTATCTGTTTTACGATAAATACGTGAGGACCAGGCGGTCAGTAAAATCAAAAAACCAATAGTTACGCCGACCAAACGATTGGTATATTCAGTCCAGGTTTTTACCGGATTAAACTGGGTGTTCTCATAACCGCGTTCAGCATAAATCTGATGATAATTGGCCGGCAACTGCGCCTCTTCCGTGGGTGGAACCCATTTTCCAAAACAGGTCGGCCAATCCGGACAGCCCATACCCGCTCCGGAAGCCCTGACGATGCCACCGACAAGAATCACAAAATAAACAGCAAAAATTGTCAACGTACCTAATCGACGAAAACGGGCGGCAGCTTGGTCATTAATCATAGTAATAGGTATGCAGATAAAACTGTTTAAGAGAAAATCAGGATAAAAGGCTAAGTCTATCTTGCTTGTCATTTTGCAGTCGCAAATTATAGACATTGGATTCAGACACTTGTAAAACAACCAGCATTTTGCTGCCGTTTTCATTACCTTGGGCTGACAAAACTTTACCAATATTTTGCTCTGTGCCAGTGCTGGCATCAATAATGCCTGTATTGGGTAAAGGTGCCAACAAAGTATCGCACCCGGCAACAAACATTTCCCTTTTTATCTTTCCCAGATAATGGGTGCGCGCAACGATTTCCTGCCCGGTATAACAGCCTTTGGTAAAACTGATGCCACCCAATTTGTCCAGATTAAGCATTTGTGGGATAAACTCTTCCACCGTTGCCTCAGACAACCACGGAATACCGGAAACAATATCGAGATAGCGCCATTGCGAAGAACTTTCCCCTAGAAAGCCCTGCTTAACTTGTTCCAGCCAAAATGTTTCAGCATTGCCAACAGCGGCGATGATCAGACTGCGATTATTAAGCCGTAGAACAATATTTTCCTGTTGTACGGTATATAAAAATTCATCCGCAGGAAGCAATTCTTCGCTTAAACCAATCAGGCATAAGTCATCGGAACTGTTTACCAACGTCACTTTTGACCGCAACACATACATTTGTAGTCTTTTTTGAACGGATGCCAATAATTCCAAAGGCAAAATCATCAAGAAAAGCTCGGCTTTTTTTACCAGTATAAACGTGGTAATGACCCGGCCTTTTGCATTACAAATTGCGCCCAGACTGCTATGAGACTCGCTCAGGTCTTTAACATTGCAGGTTATCTGCCCCTGTAAAAACGTTGCTGCGTCTATGCCGGAAATCGAAATAATGCCGAGATGGGGAATGGGATAAAGCTTTTTATGATCGTCTGGCTTAGGTATTGAAAAAACAACATCAAGCTCATTTTCAAAAACCGCATTGTTAGCAAGTAAGAATTCTTTCCAGTTGGCGTTCATCGCATAAATAATATAAATTTAAAGTACGATGATTATAGCGTTATTTAATCCGGGACGAGAAAACCTGTTTTTACAAGTTATACTTCATGCGTTTAAAGTTTCAAACTTTTAATAAAAAAGCTCGAGTAGGTCGGACTGCCACGCTTTTCGGCAACCCGACGTTTAGCTATGTTTGGCTAAAGGAGCAAAACTATTCTTTAGCCGCTTCAACCGAAATGGTAAGGGTCACATCATCGCCAACATTGGGCGCATATTTACCCATATTAAAATCACTGCGTTTCACCATACCGGTAGCATTTGCGCCACAAGCATCCTTTTTCAGCATCGGATGCGGCATACACTGAAACGACGTTAACGTTAACGTTAATGGCTTGCTTATCCCTTTCATTGTCAGTTCACCCTCTACTGAAGTGATTTTGTCACCCTCAAAGTTTACTTTACTGGAAATGAATGTAGCCGTTGGATATTTGGCGGTATCAAGAAAATCAGACGCCTGAATATGTTCATTAAACAATGGAAAACCAGTATCAACGGAGGTAGTAGCGACAACGACATTAACCGAACCGACTTTAGCTTCACGATCCAGCACAATAGTGCCTGATGTTTTGTCAAAACGGCTTAATTGCGTGGAAAAACCAAAATGGCTGTAAGAAAATCGCGGATAAGTGTGGCTGCCTTCAATGACATAAGTTTCCGGTTTTGCAGATACAGACGATGACACAGCAAACGCCAGCAATAAAAAAGTAATATGCTTCATGTTATTCCTTAAGTTTTAAATTGATAAAAAAATCGAATTGACCTGTACTTTATACACTTTGAGTTATTGCTTTAATCTTTGCTTTTGCCTCAGCCAAAGCCGCTTCCTTGACTCCGTCGCCTTTGTTCATCCCTTCTGCATAAACAAATTCAACGTCATTCATCCCCAGAAAACCCAGAAAATCCCGCACATAACTGGTTTGGGTATCTAAGGGCGTACCCAAATAATTACCACCTCGCGCCGCAAAAACATAGACTTTTTTGTCTGTTAACAAGCCTTGTGGACCGTTTTCCGTGTATCTAAAGGTAATCCCGGATCGGGCAATCTGATCAAAATACGCTTTCAGCGTTGATGGAATCCCAAAATTATACATGGGTAAACCGATCACTATAATTTGCGCTTGCCTGATTTCTTCAATCAGCATCTCAGATACCGCCACATAAGCCTGTTGCTCAGCTGTTCGACTATCGGCGGGCGCCAGAAATGACAAAAAACCTTCAGCAGTAAGATGCGGAAGGGGATCTTTGGCAAGATCACTCATCAGTAACTGCGCGTCGGGATTACTTTCTTGCCAGACAGCGACAAACTGATCAGCCAATTGGGTGGACTGACCGCCCGACGAAAAAATGCTTGAATTAAGTTGCAGTAAGCCTTTCATAAGATTTCCCAATGGCATTAAAAGAACTCTATTAAACATCTGAATTAAATGATATTAAAGTCTAAACTTGCTTGTTGCTTGGTGAGTACATATACTAAGCAAGTAAATTTACTTCAGGTATTCATGGACTTTAAGTCCGCAGAATTGAAATGGGAAGTAGGTAAGTTTGTTATCAATAACAAATAAAGCCCACGCTGCCCCCGCAACGGTATATAAGTCAAAAGTTTGCAAACGCCACTGTTTAGCATGTGAAGGCGCAAACCCCGAAAGTTTAAATCATGACTTTCAGCTTATAAGCCCGGAGACCGGCCTGTAGTGATAATCAAATTTGTGCGCGGAGGGCGCCCGGAAGGATTGCTCTGCTTCGCGTCCGTCTTGTCTTTCTCCCCTAACAGATTATTTTCGCTGATTATCTTAGTCACGTTGATTAAGCTGTCAGCTAACCTGTATTTTTTCCAGGAGAAAGCTAATGCCATCAAATAATGAGCCATTTACTCATAAACTTAGCGGAGCACCGCTAAACAAGAGAAAATCAATATCTTCATCGCTTGCTTATCATGATGATTTTGATAAAAATCTTTCCGTTCCTTTATCTAATACCCAATCTAAAGATAAAACGGCACAAGAGCTGATTTTATCGGCAATACTTTGCTGTGTCTTAGGATTAACCCTACTCTATGCCGCCGGTTTTTCTGACATTGGCCCCTTACATAATGCGGCACATGATGGACGTCATTCTGCCAGTTTTCCGTGCCATTGATGTTTAATCTGACTATTTTCAGAGAGCTGGTTACTGCGGCTCTCTGGACTGGCTTACTGGCCGGACTGTTACTTACCATGATCCAACAAATTGAAGTCATTCCGACTTTACATAAGGCCGAAGTATACGAAGAAATGGCTGCTTCCCTCATCCATACAGACGACAGCCACCAAGCAAATGAATGGCAACCTGAAAACGGCCTGGAACGCACTTTATATACGGCAATGGCCAATATCAGTCTGGGCCTTGGTTTTGCCTTGCTGATGGGTTCGATTATGCTGGTTCGCGGACGACCCGAGCAATGGCGTAGCGGCTTGTTGTGGGGATTGGCGGGGTATCTTAGTATTTTCGTTGCACCTTCCTTAGGGTTGCCGCCGGAAGTTCCCGGCACAGCAGCTGCCAATCTTGAAGACAGACAAACCTGGTGGTTATTAACGGTACTTGATACCGGCTTTGGTCTGTGGTTACTGGCTTTTGCCAAAACCCGAACCAATCAATTTTTCGGTGCCGTATTACTTTTCGCCCCCCACTTGATCGGCGCGCCGCAACCGGAAGTACATAGCAGTGCTGCTCCAACCGAGTTAGTCAAAACATTTATAACGGCTACCGCTTACACCAATGCCATTTTTTGGCTGGCAATAGGTGGCTTGATGGGCCGTTTTTATAAAAAGCATTAATGAGAACTCATACTAAACATGTGCTGATGTGCACAGGAACTCGTTGCTCTGCAAACAACTCACAAGCCACGACGCTGTTTGAAAAGTTAGGGCAAAAAATTGATGCACGACCTCACCTTAAGGTAAAACGTACCCGTTCAAACTGTTTTGCCGTATGCAAAAATGGCCCGATCGTAGTAGTTTATCCAGAAGGCGTTTGGTATTCCTGTAAAGATGAGCAGGTACTGGAGCGTATTGTCAGCGAACATCTGGAACAGGATAACGAAGTCAGCGAACATATTTTCCACCGCCTGGGTGCTGGAGATGTCTAAACAACAGGCTTCTATTGCATTACTGACGCACGCGCCTACCGATTTACTGGTATTGCAAAGCGCCTTATTGCAAATGCCAGCAGGTTTTCCTCTGCTTACTTCCCAGGTTTTGCAGGGCTTGGAAAGTGCTGAGCAGATGCTTGGCTTGCTTGATCATCAGCTTGCTTCAGCCCGTATTATTGTCTTGCGAGTGCTTGGCCGTCCCGGTAGCGTCCCCGGCTTTGCCGAGCTGGTACGTTACTCAAAAACACATGGACGGCACTTAATCGCCATCAGTGGTACTGGTGAACCCGATGCAGAGTTGGCGGCAGCGTCTACCGTAGCACCTGATGTGCTGCATCAGGTTTCCAGCTATTTTCAGGCTGGCGGTAGTAGCAATATGACGCAACTTTTGCGTTATCTTTCCGATCATTTCCTGTTGACCGGCTATGGATTTGAACCCGCTAGCGATTTGCCAGAACACGGCATTTATCATCCCGACCTTGCGCAAGATGCCACGATTGAGGACTGGCTCGCGGTCCGGGAACCTGAACAAGCCAATATTGGCATCGTGTTTTATCGCGCCCACTGGCTGAGCGGCAACACGCGCTTTATCGACGCGTTAATTGACCAACTGGAAAAGCTGAATCTCAATGTATTACCCATTTTTACCTCGTCATTGCGCATGGGCAATGAACACGGTTTACCAACGGCGTTACGCTATTTTTATGGCAAACACACCGCTCATATCGACGTACTGATCAACACCACCTCGTTTGCCATGGGCGAAATTACCGCCGGTGGGACGACGCCTGCCGGCTGGTCGGTATCTGTGCTGGAACAGCTTAATGTGCCGGTGCTGCAAGCTATCACCAGTGGCATGGTACAAACGCAATGGGAACAGTCCCCGCGTGGCCTGAATCCTCTTGATGCGGCGATGAACGTGGTCTTGCCAGAGTTTGACGGCCGTATAATTACTGTGCCGCTGTCGTTTAAAGCAAAAGCTTCGGGTCTGGCTAATGAAGCTATCGAATACGAACCATTAACTGATCGGGTCGTGCGTATTGCCCAAATCGCCTCTCGTTTTGCAAGGCTTAAGCGATTAAACAATGCTGACAAGCGTATTGCTTTTGTGTTTACCAATTCCAACAGCAAAGCCTCGCAAATCGGTAATGCTGTGGGTCTGGACGCGCCTGCGTCATTGATGCATATTCTGCAAGCCCTGCAAGCCGACGGTTATGCGATTGATGCCTTACCGGAAAGTGGCACGGCACTGATCCATGAGCTGATTGATCGTTGTGCTTACGACAATACTTATTTGACTAGCGAGCAATTGGCACAAGCCGTTGGCCACGTTTCATCCGCACAATACGAGTCATGGTTTGCCGATTTACCGCTTGAATTGCAACAAAAAATGATCGCGCAATGGGGCGCAGCTCCCGGCGAGGCTTATGTGCATGACGGCCAGTTGGCGCTAGCCGGACTGGAATTTGGCAATACCTTTGTTGCCTTGCAACCGCCCCGTGGTTACGGCATGGATCCTGACGCGATTTATCACCAGCCCGATCTGCCGCCTACCCATCATTATTATGCGCTGTATCGCTGGTTGCGCGACGACTGGAAAGCCGATGCCATCGTGCATGTCGGTAAACATGGCACTTTGGAATGGCTGCCGGGTAAAGGCGTGGGCTTATCGAAACATTGTTTTCCGGATGCCTTATTGGCCGACATGCCTTTGTTTTATCCGTTTATTATCAATGATCCCGGCGAAGGCGCCCAAGCCAAGCGTCGCGGTCATGCCGTGGTTATCGATCATTTGACACCACCGATGACGACCGCCGATACTTATGGCGCGCTGGCACAGCTAACCCAGTTGGTCGATGAATATTATCAGGTAGAAGTATTGGACCCGGCCAAACTGCCGCTCTTGCAACAACAAATCTGGGACCTGGTTAAACAAACCAATCTGGATACTGATTTGCAGGCCAGACTGATACACCATGACCATGACCATGACCATGACCATGACCATGACCATGACCATGACGATCACGATCACGAGCATCATCACGCACATGAGCATGAGCATCACGAACATGAGCATCATGACCCTGATGATCATCATCATGAAGAGGAATTACCCGAAGCTCTGACCAAAATGGCTGGCTCCGATGTCGCACATTTGATCGAAGACCTGGACGGTTATCTTTGTGAATTGGGTGCCGCACAAATCCGCGATGGATTACATATTCTTGGGCAGGCACCCGTGAACGAACAACTCACCGACATGCTGGTGTCTTTGACCCGCTTGCCAAATCAAGCTATTCCGGGATTGCCCATAGAAGTTGCACGACTGTTCAATCTGGAAATGAATGCCTTACTGGATCATCCGGGCCGACGCTTGGATGTGGCTAATGAAGCGCTTGAAAAATTGGCAGGACGAGCTTTGGCTACGCACGCCGATGCATTGGAAACTATAGAAATCTTATGCAAACGGTTATTTATTCAATTACAGTGTGCTAGCTATGGCGAATCCGCTATTGATAGGGTTATCAGCGAAATTGTTGGCTTACGGCTGGCGCCTAACCCAAGCTACGAAACTGCCGATTACAGCAGTATCAAACAAGTTCTAAGTTTTGCCTGCCGCGACTTGGTGCCTAATATGGCCCGAGCAACTGACGAGATCGATCATTTATTACTGGGACTGGCGGGTGGCTATGTTCCTGCGGGTCCCAGCGGTTCACCAACACGCGGCATGGCGCATATCCTGCCGACCGGACGTAACTTTTATTCCGTCGATCCGCGTAGCGTGCCTTCCCAGTCGGCGTGGCGAGTTGGTCAACAACTGGCTCATGAAGTGTTGTCGCGCTATGTTCGCGAAACCGATGCTTACCCTGAAAGCGTGGCTATCAGCATTTGGGGAACCAGCGCGATGCGTACCCACGGCGATGATGTCGCGCAAATTCTGGCGTTGCTGGGTGTGCGTCCGGTATGGCAGATTGAAAATCGACAAGTCAGCGGCGTTGAAATCATTCCGCTTGAAGAATTGAAACGCCCGCGCATTGATGTCACCACCCGTATCAGTGGTTTTTTTAGGGATGCTTTTCCGCAATTAATCGATTTAATCGATGATGCGGTTAACGCTGTTATTGTACTGGACGAACCGCTGTCGCAAAATTTTGTACGTAAACATTATTTGGCCGAACTTGGCGATTGGATCGGCACAGGTCTGACTAAAAAAGAAGCCCAAACACGCGCAGCTTTTCGTATTTTTGGCGCCAAACCCGGAAGTTACGGCGCTGGTATCTTGCCGTTGATTCAGGAAAAAAACTGGCAATCCGATGCTGATTTTGCCGAAGCCTATGTCAATTGGGGCGGCTATGCCTATGGACGCAACGAAACAGGCAAAGATGAACGTGAGGCGTTTCGTACCCGCTTGTCCGGTGTACAGGTTGCCTTGCACAATCAGGATAATCGCGAACACGATATTTTTGACAGCGATGATTATCTGCAATTTCATGGTGGCATGATCGCGACCATCAGAGCCTTAACCGGTCAGCAACCCCGTAAATATTTTGGCGACAGCCATGATCCGGCACGGGCGCAAGTTCGTGACTTGAAAGAAGAGACTTTACGGGTGTTCCGGTCACGCGTCGTCAATCCCAAATGGCTGGATAGCATTCGTCGCCACGGTTACAAAGGCGGACTGGAATTGACAGCGACGGTCGATTATTTATTTGGTTACGATGCCACGGCACAGGTGATGGACGACTGGATGTACGAGCAAATCGCTGAAACCTACGCGCTGGATGCTACCATGCAACAATTTTTGCAAGAGGCTAATCCGTGGGCACAAAACGCTATTTCCGAACGTCTGTTAGAAGCTGCAAGCCGTGGCATGTGGGCGGAACCCAAGCCGGAAACACTTGATGCTTTGCAGGCTTTATTTCTGCATAGCGAATCCCTACTTGAGGAACGCGGCGAAACCCCGCGTGGCGCCTGATGCATTCAGTGACTTTTCCTTTTGCGGCGATCGTCGAACAACCCCAACTCAAAACCGCGTTGTTGTTATGCGCGGTTGATCCGTCACTGGGCGGTGTTTTGATACGCGGTGACAAAGGCACGGCAAAAAGCACAGCGGCTCGGGCGCTGACCGACATTCTGCCTCAAATTAGCAGAGTGCTTGGTTGCGCGTTCAATTGTGCTCCCAATGTACCTTATCAGTATTGCGAAATCTGTAATGCCCAACATGCCTCACCCCAAGCCAATAGTGTGCCTTTTATTACCCTGCCGTTAGGTGCTACTGAAGACCGTGTTATCGGAACGCTGGATTTGGAACAGGCACTACAAGGCGGCCAGCAAGTTTTTAAACCGGGCTTATTGGCGGCAGCACATCGCGGCATACTTTATATAGACGAAGTCAATCTACTGCCCGATCATCTGGTCGATGTACTACTGGATGCGGCGGCGATGGGCGTGAATGTCGTGCAACGTGAAGGCTTGTCAGTTACCCACCCTGCCCGCTTCACCTTGATTGGAACAATGAATCTGGAAGAAGGTGATTTGCGACCACAATTACTGGATCGCTTTGGCCTGATGGTAGAAGTGACGGCGCCGCGCGACAAAACCTTGCGATCTGAAGTGGTACGTAGACGCATCGCTTTTGAAGCCAATCCCGCGACTTATGCCGAGAATTGGCACCCACAGCAACAAGCCTTGCGTAACCAGTTATTGCTTGCGCAACAAATATTACCGGTAATCACGCTTAACGACAACTTACTGGATTTAATCAGCCATTTGTGTTGCGAATTTGAAGTCGCCAGTCTGCGTGCCGACATTGTCATGCATAAGGCAGCGCGTGCCTTGGCGGCTCTCGAAGGCCGATTGCAGGTAAAACCCGACGATGTGCGCACAGCAGCGGAATTGGTGTTGCCCCATCGTCGCAGACGCAAACCCTTCGAGCAACCGGGCCTGGATAAAGAGCAGCTTGACGACTTGATGGAGCAGGCCCTGCAACCTCCTGAACAACAGGAACTTGAAGCCAACAGTAATTCTAAATCTGAACAACAACCTGCCAAGGATCAGGATCAAGCCCAAGAACAGCAACAACAACAGCAAATTTTTGCTGTTGCTTCGGAAAAGACCGTCCAGCGCATTGAGATTGATGCCGTCTCGAATCGTTTTAAATCCGGAAAACGCAGCACCGCGACCAATACGCCTCAAGGCCGCGTGTTACGCGCAGTCCCCAACCAGAATCCGGACAGTCTCGCCATCGCTGCTACTTTACGCAGTGCGGCACTTAAAGGCAGCGACAGCTTTCAAGTGACGAAGCATGATTTACATCAGCAAATTCGCGTCGGCAAACAAGCCAACCTGATTTTATTTGTCGTCGACGCCTCCGGTTCCATGGCCGCGCAACGACGCATGGAAGCAGTCAAAGGCGCGGTTTTATCGTTGCTGACCGATGCTTACCAACAGCGTGATGAAGTGGCGGTTATCAGTTTTCGTTGCAAGTCCGCAGAACTGCTATTAGCGCCCACTCGCAGCGTTGATCTTGCCGAACAAAACCTGCGCGAACTGCCTACCGGCGGTCGCACGCCCTTGCCCCATGCCTTATCATTAGCAGTTGAAACTCTTGAAAAAAGCAGCCTGCCAGCTTTGCTGGTGTTGCTAAGCGATGGCAAGGCCAATATTTCGTTAAACCCTGGCAGCGATCCCTGGCAGGAATGCATACAGTTTGCAGGTTTGCTTGGCGAGCGCGGCATTCCTGCTTTAGTGCTTGATACCGAAACCGGCTATTTGCGTTTAGGCAAAGCCCGTCAACTGGCGCAAGCACTGGGTGCGGAATGTTTAACGCTTGAGGATTTATCGGCAGAGAATCTGGCGTTGACGATACGGGGTTTTATAGTTTGAGTGGTAAAAATGCCTGTAAATCGATTGTCTGGCCACTTTTTCTCAACATAATTTTTTTTATTGAATTGCGTAAAAACAAGACGTAACTTACGGAGTGGTAAATCTTAATCCCGATTACCGCGCCGAGCACCGAAGCTTTTAACCCGATTAAAAAAATCCGTCGTGATAGCGACACCAACACTAATTACAGACTCGCTGTGAAAACATATTTAAATCGTGTTTTTCGTGAACAAAAAACACACATTAATAAGGAACAATTATGATTATCTGCATAGGCGCTGGTCCTGGCGACGTTGCCTACCTGACCCAACGCGGTGCGGAATTAGTTCGCAATGCCGATGTAGTTGCCGGTTTTGACGCCGTGCTTAATGTCGTAGAAAGCCTGATTCCCGCTTCTGCGCATATCGTCAAGATGAATTATCGCGATCAGACTGAACAATTGGCAGCGGTAGCCGTCGAGCATCATGCCGGAAAAAATTGTGTCGTAGTGTTTATGGGCGATATTCATTTCAGCGGTTTCCAGTATCTGGAACGCGTCGAACGGGCTTGTGGTCATCCTGTAGAAACCGTGCCGGGAATATCTTCTGCGCAGATCCTCGCGTCGCGTGCCAAAGTGTGTTTCGATGAAACCACGTTTATTACCTTTCATCGTCGTGGCGATCTCGAACCGTTTAAGCGGCATCTGGTGCATGTACTGCAAGATCAACGTAATGCGATCGTGATTCCGTGTCCCTGGGACGAGGCGCGCTCTTTTATGCCGCGTCATATTGCCAGTTATCTGCTGGAACAAGGTATACCTGCCGAGCATCCAACCGAGGTTTGGGAGAACTTAACGCGCTCCGAAGCTGAATGGCATGGCACGCTCGCTGAATGTGCAGAGCAGATTTTCAGTGATATGAGCATTATGCTAATCCGTACCTGTCAGCCGATGAGCAGCCAGATTGAACCACCCGTGGAGCCGTTGCTCAATGCAGACTGAACCTTTCGGCATAGTAGTCGCCGGTCACGGCAGCCGTGACCCCGATGCCATTAAAGAGTTTGAGCAACTGATTGATTTGATCAGACTGCGTGCGCCCAAGCATTTGGTCAGCCATGGGTATCTGGAATTTGCCAGTCCCACGATTGATCAGGCGATTACCACGCACATTGCGCAGAACGCCAAACAAGTGGTTATGGTGCCCGGTATCTTGCTGGCGGCGACGCACGCCAAAAATGATTTACCCAGTGAATTGCTGACGTTTGCCCGCGAACACCCCGAAACCGACTTTCATTTTGGTGCGCCCCTGGGTTTGCATCCCTTGTTGCTGCAAGTCGTTCAGGAACGGGTTGTCGAAGCCGAAGCGACTTCCAGACAAAATATCCGCCGCGCCGATACCTGTCTGGTCGTGGTAGGTCGAGGCACAACCGATCCTGATGCTAATGGCGAAGTCGCCAAATTTGCTCGGATGATCGAGGAAGGCATGGGCTTTGGCGCTTCTTACGTGTGTTATTCAGGCACGGCCAAACCGCTGGTCACCGACGGCTTGCGAGCTGCTGCAAAACTGGGCTATGCGCGTTTGATTGTCATACCGTTTTTTCTGTTTGACGGCATTTTGGTCAAGCGCATTTATGAAGCGGCTGATGCCTTGCAGGAACGTGAACCCGGAATTGAAGTGCTTAAGGCCGGTTATCTTGGCGTTCATCCGAATGTAGCCGATGTACTGATTGCCCGAGCACAAGAAGCCATCGAAGGTCGTGCGGAGATGAACTGCTCACTGTGTAAATACCGGGTACAAATCGTCGGTTTTGAACAACAGGTCGGCGAACCGCAACAGCCGCATCATCTTCAGGTACGCGGCTTGGCGGATAAATCGGTTGCGATTGAAGCCACGCCCGAATTTGCGCCTTATGTGCCACATCCGATAGAAGCCGAAAGTTTCCGGATTATCGCTGACGGCCGCGACTGGTCTGTGTTTCCTAAAGCTCACTTAACCATCTTACAGCGACTGGTGCATACCAGCGGCGATTTTAATGCGGTGGATGATATTTATTTTTCAGCGGGCGCGGTCGAAACCGGTATCCGCGCCTTGCTCCGTTGCAAATCCATAGTGACAGATGTCACTATGGTGCAAACCGGATTAAAACGCGCTTTGCTTGAACAACTCGGTATTGAAACCTGGTGTGGGGTGCATGATCGAGAAACTGCGTTGATGGCGGAAACCCAAGGTATAACGCGTTCCGCAGCCGGCATTAGGCGAGCCTTTGAAAAATTTGGCAACGATATTGTCCTGTCGATAGGCGATGCGCCGACCGCGATCATGGAAACCACACGGCTTATTAAAGAGCAAGGCTGGCGTCCGCAACTGGTGATTGGTTTGCCGGTGGGTTTTGTAGGCACCCGCGAGTCGAAAGCCGAATTAAAACGCTGTCTGCAAGTGCCACGCATCACCAATACCGGCACGCGCGGCGGTTCGCCCTGGGCAGCATCGGTGGTTAATGGCTTGATGATTGATGCGGTTAATCAGCTTGCAAACTATCCGTAGGGTGTGCCTTGGATTTTCTCATTCCCACGCAGCGCGTGGGAATGAGAGATTACTTGGGAACAAGAAAGTCTGTTAATGAGCCGTTATTTAAACAACCTGGAACTAACCGACCTTAAAGAACTCGATCTGTCAGTTCTTGCCAACAACGGTTTAAGACGCGGCCGTACCACCGGAAGCTGTGCCACCGCTGCAGTTAAGGCTGCTTTGTATTTATTGTTACAGGGCGAACGACTTAATCAGGTTACCGTCACTTTACCGGACGGTAACCATTATCTGGTAGTGCCCATTCAAAACTTGATTTGGATTAATCCTAAAACAGTCCGCGCCGACGTGTTAAAAGATGGCGGCGATGATCCAGATAACACTCATGGCGCCACTATTTTTGCCGAAGTCTGCATAAACAATCTGGATCAGCTACGTTTTTTTGCCGGAAAGGGAGTGGGCATTGCGACTCAGCCAGGCTTGCGCGTTGCTGTCGGTGAACCTGCGATTAACCCAACGCCCCGCAAAATGATGCAGCAAGCTGTAGACGAAGTCTGCGGTAATAAAGAGGTTGGTTTCGATTTAACAATAGGTTGCGTCAACGGCGAAACGATTGCAAAAAAGACCTTTAATCCAAGGTTAGGCATCATCGGCGGTATTTCGATACTCGGTACTTCTGGCATCGTCGAGCCTTTATCATTAGCGTCTTGGATTGCCTCGATAGAAGTTTATGTGCGCGTTGCCCTGGGCAATGAGGCAAGCAGTATCGCCTTACTGCCCGGCAAGATTGGTCGGGTTTTTGCCAGAGAAAAACTGGGTTTTCCGGAACAACGCTTTGTGCAAATCGCCAATTTTTTGGGGGATGCGTTGGACTTTACACAACGGGCCTTGACTGAACAACAGCAGCAACTTGACGTACTGTGGTTGCTGGGGCATCCGGGCAAGCTTGCCAAAGTGCTTGATAGTGTTTGGGATACGCACTCCGGCAAGAGTGATATGGCCATGACTGTAGTAGCAAGAATTGCCGCCGAACGAGGCTATAACCTTACGCTAGTGCAAAAGCTCGAACAAGCTAATACGGTGGAAGCGGCCATAGACATATTAAAAGCGTTTTCCGATAGCCAAGCTTTGTGGACAGACATTGAACTGCGGATCGCCGAACTGGTTCATGCCCGAGTTCCTGCAGCTCAACGGGTTGAGGTACGGCTATTTAATTTACAGGGGGATTGTTTGGGACAAAATCCTTAATAGGCAACATCAAAGATATACTTTGAGCGGCTACCAAGGTAATTTTGGCTCATGCAACATAACATGAATACAGCTTATAAATATTGGGTTACGCTATCGCTAAGCCATAGTTTTTTTATTTATTAAAAATCCGCAATGATTAATTCCTATGGAATGCATTAAGGACTAAAGGTTAAGACTAAAAAATGTAATTTTAGATTGATGTGTGAATTTCCCTTCTTTCATCCTGCGTATAAAAAATTTTAAACTCACTTGATATAAACGAATAATTACGTGAAAAATATGACTCAATCAGGTACGTTCTATGGCATCGGCGTTGGGCCGGGGCCCTCGGGATTTATTCCATTGGCCGCCGTTGAAGTTTTGCAACAGGTAGACCTCATTTATGCGCCGCGTGCCCATAGCTCGGACATTTCGGTGGCTTTGCAATGTTTGGAAGGCATTAACATCGATCCGAAACGGATACGGGAAATCGAATTCACGATGGACACCGATCGTACCGTACTCAGCGAGCATTACGCGAAACTGGCCAAAACCATTGCAGTAGAATTACTTGCAGGACAAAATGTCGCGTATTTAACCATCGGCGACAGTCTTACCTATTCAACCTATGGCTATTTATTGGCGGCTTTGCGCGATTATTTTCCGGAGCTTGCGCATCGCACTTTTCCCGGCATCAGTAGCTATGCGGCAGCGGCCTCGGCGATGAGCTGGCCTTTGGGCGTTGGCAAGGAGCGCACCCTGATTTTGCCCTGTCCAGAAGATGCTACAGCGTTACAGCGCGACATAGAAAGCCATGACATTGTGGTACTGATGAAGATTGGCGCACGCCTGCCCTGGGTGCTGGCTTTACTGCGTGACATGGGCATCGCCGAACATTGCGCTTTTGCCCGTCGCATTGGTTTGCAGGACGAACTATTGGCTGATGGCGTCAATGATTTATGCGCTACCGCAGCGATGGGTTATCTCGCTACTTTATTAATCCGCAAAACACCTCAAGAGAAAAGACACGCATGAAAGTTTATTTTATCGGCGCCGGCCCTGGTGCTGCAGATTTGATTACCTTACGCGGCGCCAATATCCTGGGTCGCGTCAACATGGTGTTGTATGCCGGTTCTCTGGTGCCGATCGCCATGTTGCAGCACTGTAAAACTGATGCTGAACTCATCGATACCGCCGAACTCGACCTTGAGCAACAGGAAGCCTGCTATCGCCGTGCCCAGGAAGGTGATTATGATGTTGCGCGCTTACATTCCGGCGACCCTGCCATTTACGGCGCCACCGCCGAGCAAATGCGCAGACTGGAAGTGCTCGGTATTGATTATGATATTGTGCCAGGCGTGTCCTCATTCAGTGCTGCAGCAGCTTCCATCAAAGCCGAGCTGACCAAGCCGGAAATCTCGCAAAGTATCATCTTGACGCGTGTCTCCGGACGTGCGTCTGCGGTTCCGGAACTGGAATCGATTGCGCGACTGGCAGAACATCAGGCGACCATGTGTATATTCCTGTCAGGACCGCATTTGAAAAAAATAGTGGCTGATCTGCGTCTGCATTACCCGGACGACACGCCGGTCGCATTGGTTTATCGCGCAACCTGGCCTGAAGAGCGATCTTATCAGGGCACTTTAGGTACCGTGCTTGAAGAAACCAAAAAAACAGACTGGAATTTGACTACTATGATGCTGGTGGGCAAAGCCTTGGGACATGAATCGCAAACTGAATCGAGTTTATATTCTAAAGACTTTACGCATATTTTTCGGGTCGTAAAAAAAGACAAGACCACAGCATGATTGATTGCGGCATCTGGCTGGTTCGACCGGAAAGTGAAGCGCTGGCTTTAGTGCTACAAGCGGAACTGGGTGGTGAAGTTTATCGTCCCTGGTTAACTACCCGCACCAGCCAGAAAGCACAATTTGCAGCCGCTTACCGCAACCATGCCCAGTGGATTATGCTTGCGGCCAGCGGTATCGCAGTGCGTTTTCTTGACGAGTTAATTGACGACAAACATAGCGATCCGGCTGTTGTGGTACTTGATGAAGCAGCACGTTTCGCTATTTCTTTGTTGGCCGGTCACGAAGGCGGCGCCAATCAATTGGCTTACAGGGTTGCTCAGGTAACGGGGGCAACACCGGTGATTACTACGGCAACCGAAGCCTTAAAACCTTTGGTGGTTGGTATCGGTTGTCGCAAAAACGTCAGTTGCGAGCAAATCGCTGCTGCCATCAATCAAGCCTTAGGCGAACGATCGTTAAATGAAGTGCGGGAAGTCGTCACCATTGATTTAAAAGCACAAGAACCGGGGTTACTTGAGTTTTGTGAACTACATACGCTACCACTTCGGGTATTGGCCAGCGCAACGATTGCGGCACGACCCTGGGTAACTAAAGCCTCGGACTGGGTGCAACAAAATGTGGGCTTACCTGGAGTTTGCGAGCCTTGTGCGTTAATTGCCAGTTCGCGCGGTAAGTTAATCGTGCCCAAACTTGCGTTAAACGGCGTTGCTGTTGCGGTCGTTGAAGACCAGCAGTGGATCGTTCAAAGTCAGCTTTAGCGATTGAACTAATAAATAATAAATGGATAAAAGAATGAAAGGTGTTTTAAATTTGGTTTCGGTCGGACCGGGCTTTAGCGATTTGATCGTACCACGCGCGGAAGCGGCGTTGCGGGACAGCGATGTTATTGTCGCTTATGATCTTTACTTGCGTTGGATTGAACCCTGGATAGCCGACAAGGAAATCCACACGCCACCCTTAACACAAGAACGTGAGCGCGCTTTATTGGCGATAGAAAAAGCTAGGGCCGGCGCAAAGGTTGCATTAATTTCCAGTGGAGACATCGGTATTTATGCGATGGCAGCACTGGCGTTTGATGAAATGCTCGAAGACGATGACTATGAAGTAAACGTCATTCCGGGCATTACTTCCGCCAATGCTTGCGCTTCGTTACTGGGCTCTCCCTTATCGCATGATTTTGCCACCCTCAGTTTGTCTGATCTTTTATGTCCCTGGGACTGGATAGAACAACGAGGCCGACACATTGCCCAGGCCGATCTAGCCTGTGTGTTGTATAACGTGCAAAGCGCCGGTCGGCAGGAAGGCGTTTATCGTATTCTTAACATCATGCTCGAAGCAAAATCGCCAACAACGCTATGCGGCGTGGTACGCAATGCCTATCGACCCGGCCAGGAAGTGAGCATTCATACTCTGGCAGAACTGCCGTCTTTACAGTTCGATATGCTGACCACCCTTGTAATAGGCAATCGCTTTACCCAACGTAAACGCGGCTATATTTTTACGCCACGCGGTTACAATAATTGGGACATGTCTTCTGAACAAACTGAAGCCACCCAATTGCCCGAACAGGCGCTGTGGGTGTTTTCGGGTACCAGCGACGGCAACGCCCTGGCTAATGACTTGGCAAAACTTGGTTACCCGGTGGTGGTGTCCGCCGCAACGGAATACGGTGGCGAAGTTGCCGAGCAACATTGCAACAGCGTGACGGTCTGGGCGGGTCATCAAGGCGTTGAAGCGCAAAAACAAGCACTAAGCCAACATCAGGCGCGGGTCATAGTTGACGCGACCCATCCTTACGCCAACCTGATTTCGCAACAATTGATGGGCTTGGCAAAAAATCTGGCTATTCCTTATCTGCGCTATGAACGACCCAGTTCCCTGGGATGTGCTGAACAAAATGAAGCGCATCATCCATCAGCACTTCCTGGCTATACTTTAGAGCAAACTGCCACTCAAGCCATTTTCCTCGGCTCTCGTATTTTTCTGACCACGGGTTCCAAGGATTTGGGCAGATTTCTGTCTACTCCGGGTGCCAAAGACCGCGAATGGTTTGTCCGCCTGACGCCTGAACCTGAGTTTATCCAAAGAGCGATTGATCTGGGCATACCGCGCAGTCACATTTGTGCCCTGCAAGGACCGTTTTCTGAAGCGTTCAACACCGCTTTGTGGCGCGATTTAAAAATCGATTGTGTCATTAGCAAAGATTCCGGTGATGCGGGCGGCTTTCAAGCCAAAGTCGCGGCGACACAAGCACTTAACATTCCCTTACTGGTCATCAAACGTCCAAAACTTGATTATCCGTTTGTTACTTCGAGCAACGATGAGGTAATAAAGCAATTAAACGCCTGGAATATTAGCGCATGATTCCAGTCACCATCGTTACCGGTTTTCTCGGTTCCGGTAAAACCACGTTATTAAGTAGCCTGATTAAAACCCGACAAAACCGTCGCTTGGCTTTATTGATTAACGAGTTTGGCGAAGTGTCCATAGATGGCGCCTTGATTCGTGAAAGCGCTGAAGGCACTGACCATATCCGGATTCACGACTTTGCTTATGGTTTGATTGCCTATGGCGATGATGAACATTTTATTCCTACATTAAAGGCAATTGCTGAACGTCGCGCCAGTGTTGATCATGTATTGATAGAAACTTCTGGGCTAGCCTTGCCGACAGCTATCATGGAATTGTTACAATCGCCCGAACTGGCTAATGATTTTATCTTGGATGCCACGCTAGCCGTTGTTGATACGCCGTTATTGCTGTCCGACCAGTTTGATCGTGAATTGATACCCAACAGCCCCAAGGCTGCTATTGCGGAATCCGTCGCCAGCCTGTTTGAGCAACAACTCGAATATGCCGATGTCGTTGTTCTGAATAAAATCGACACGCTAGATGAAGAGGATTTATTACTCGCCGAACAACGGGTTCGTGATCGTGCGCCCAACGTGCGTTTTTTGGAATTGGCATTTAATGCGCAATTAGATATTCGCCTTGCCCTTGGCTTGCGCTTGCATCAAGCGACTTTCACCCTGCACAATCACCGTGTCAGCTTGCCGAATGCCGATACGCCTACCTTAAGTAGTCATCAACGGTTGGATGGCCATGCGCATTCGGGTTTTGCAGGTCACAGTCATGGCTTGTCAACCCATAAACATTTTCATGAACAGGATCCGGGCTGGCTGTCGTTTGTGTTGCGCAGCTCAGAATTGCAACAAGCAGAAACGCTTAAACAGGTATTAATCGAAGTAGCCAAAGCAGAGCCATTATTGCGAAGCAAAGGTTTTATTTTAACGGATGATCCCGATCTAACGATTTTGGTACAAGCGGTTCGAACGCGTGTAGTAATAACGTCCCAAACTAGGCAACAAGCTTCTACCCAGTCTGAACTGGTTTTTATTGGCTATCATTTGAATCGTATCAACGTGGCCGCGCAGTTGTCCAAATTGACTGACACTGTCTGGAAATGACTTAATTTCTGTTAATGAAAATTCAAAAAGCTTATTGCCCTGCCCTATTCCTTAGCGCACCGGGTTCCAATCACGGCAAGACTACGATAACCGCCGCGCTTGCCCGTTACCATGTATCGCAGGGACGAAAGGTCAGAGTATTTAAAGCTGGCCCCGATTTTCTTGATCCGATGATACTCGAACAGGCTTGTGGTCAGCCGGTGTATCAGCTTGATCTTTGGATGATGGGCGAAAACGAATGCAGACGTTTACTTTATCAAGCGGCGCTTGAAGCAGATTTAATCCTGATTGAAGGCGTCATGGGTTTATTCGATGGCGAGCCTTGCTGCGCCGATCTTGCTGAGCTTTTCTCGGTGCCGGTAATGGCAGTGATTAATGCAACCGGAACCGCGCAAACGTTCGGTGCGATTGCTTTTGGGCTTGCCAATTATCAGCCCGGATTGAGGTTTGCCGGGGTCTTAGCCAATAACGTCGCCAGTCCACGACATAATGACATGCTTAAACAAGGCGTACCTGCTGATATACTTTATTTTGGCGGGATTGCTCGCGACACTCAGTTTGTGTTGCCGGAACGGCATTTAGGATTGGTCCAGGCTGAAGAAGTCAGCGATCTGGATTCGCGCATCACAGCGACTGCCAAAGCGCTTGCCTTAACCGGTTTAGTAAACTTGCCGGAAGCGGTTGAATTTACTTCTCAACAATCGGAACCACTGCCACAATTGCTTGCCGGTATCCGCATTGGTATTGCCCGCGACGCTGCTTTTTCATTTATTTATACTACCAATCTGGAAATATTAGAGGCAATGGGAGCAACATTATGCTTCTTTTCGCCGCTTGCAGATAGCGCTCTGCCTGAGGTTGACAGTATTTATCTGCCCGGCGGCTATCCCGAACTGCATCTACAAACTCTGCAAGAAAATCTGGCGATGAAAGCCGCGTTGCGAACTTATTTTGAACATGGAACGCCACTCTATGCAGAATGCGGTGGAATGTTGTATTTACTGGAATCACTTACCGATACGGCAGGACTTCGGGGCGCTATGGTCGGGTTGTTACCGGGTTGTGCTGTCATGCAAAACCGGTTAAAAGGTTTGGGTTATCAATCAGCCCCGATGCCCGGTGGCTTGCTGCGTGGTCATACTTTCCATCATTCCTTGATAGACACTCCACTTTTTCCCATTGCCTATGGTGAACGTTTGCACAAGACGTCAGCAGGCGAAGCCATTTATAAGCTAAACAACTTAACCGCCAGCTATTTACATTGTAATTTTGCTTCAAATCCACAGGCGGCAGCGCAATTATTTTTGCCGTAAAAATACTGAACTTCAGGCATTAATATTAATTGATTGCTCAACAGCTCTATAGGCTTTATTGGCATTTTCAGTATTTTCAGACTGTCTGATAATTTGCAGGGTAACAACAAAGTCTCCCGGAATCTTGGCAGGTAATCCATAGCCTTTTATTCTTAACTCTGAAGCTGGCTGAGATTTTGGAGGGATTGTTAAATCGACTATCCCGTTTGGCGTAGGCACTTTGATTTGGGTACCTGATTTAGCTTCAAAAGGCGTAACTGATAAATCCATGCAAATATCGGTTTCAATGACCTTATAAAGTGGATGTCGGTTGAAAGCAATTTCCAGCACAAGATCACCGGCTTTACTCCCTTTCGATACCGATTGACCATGGCCAGATAAGCTAATGGTTTGTCCCGGTTTAATACCTTTTGGTATTTTAACATTCAGAAGTTCATGTTGAATTTCTGTCTTCCCTTGATCATCTATTTCCGGCTTAGTTACATAAATATTGCATTCTGAGCCATGAATACTGTCTTCGAGATCAATATAAACTATTACATGACTGTCGGTACAAGGTTGGCGTCCATATTGACTTGGGTTCAAACCGAAAAGCTTACCCAAAAAATACCTTAAACTATCGCCATTGACATGAAATTGCTTACCTTGAATGTCGTACTTGGCTCTTTTTTGAGGATCAATTAATATTTGGTAAGCCTTTCTCAGTTCTTTAAATTTTGCTTCAGCCTGGGGATCTTTGCTGACATCGGGATGATATTTATGGGCCAGTTTATGATAGGCGCACCTCACTTCATCTTGAGAGACGTCTTCTGACAAGCCCATGATCTGGTAGTAATATTTATAACTCATGTCAAATTTGCCCTTAATATCAACAAATTGATTACATACAAATATCTGTTAGGTCTGCTGTAGTTACTCTAATGGTCAGAAATTAGCCGGATAAGTTTCGCCTAAGTCTATCCATATTACCGGGTAATGCATTGATTTTTGTTTGTTTAAAAAACTATTTATTTAAAGCCCACTTAAAAATTTGATTATGGTAATTAAAGTACAATAAGAATAAAAATGATAGCAATTTTTCGTCATAAATTGAAAAATGTGATAGTTATATCTTAATTTTACTTTCGTTGAATCTCTTATTAAAACATTGTAGGTAAATAAAAACCATTCATCACTAAAAAAACAACAATAATTATTTATCACAATGACTTACAAAACAAATCTCCGTTGCAAACTTTAATGTTTTAAAAATAGAAAACAAGCCTTTCTGCACGACAAGCATAATTTTTTTAATTTAAAAATAGACTAAATTGCATTTATTAATACGACTGAATCAACCCGAACGGATACATTCATATTAATCTCGCTTTAGCCGAATTATCAATTTTGTTACAGTGTAAACAATACAAGATTCAAGCCATAAACCCAGACAGAATAAAGGCTACAGAACCACTACGTCAGACAATAGGTCACTTCTGATTAACCCCCTGTATCAAAAATATTACAGTCATTCCATAGAGTTCCTGATAATAGCCAACCAAGTGTATCAAATATGTTACAAATGCAAATTTTACCCTGCATCTTATTTTCAAAAAAAAGTATTTTTTATTTTATAAACAACCAGTTATTAAAAATGGCCCTGTTATTGCTTGCTATAAAATAATAGCTAAGCTCAGGTCGTTTAGATCTGAAAATTAAAAAATCTAATCTTGGAAATCAATATGAAACAGTTACCTTTATCTACAGTACGCTCATTAAGCAATTCAGCCAAATTTTCTGCCCATGTTCGCCCCAGACGCAAACCCTTTGTTTCCAATTGCAAAAAAAAATCATGAGATTAATTACTTGGGTTATTTAGCCCGCCTCACCGCTAACAACATAGCGTTTCAGAGCTAAGGCATTACTGATGAATTAATGTCGATACACCTTTGATCTGAACATACACAGCCATGCCAACCTTCAAGTCCAGTAATAATGCAGACTTACGGGTGATATGGGCAAGTAGCACCTGACTGGCGACGTGGAGCCTGATCAGACTCTGACCGCCATGAGCGTCAGCAATTTCAACGATAGTCGCTGGCAATACGTTGAGTATACTGGTAGCAACCGGCGCTTCAAGAGCGATACTGACATCACGGGCGTAAATCTGTACCCGCAGAGGCATTCCAATCTTGGCCTCAACTGCGGGAAGACTCAGCGATCCTCCGGAAAAAATGACGCGGGTCAGATGATAACTGGATTCATGTTCCGCGACAGTGACCAGCCAAACGGTGGAAGCATCCTGCTCTTGTGACTGCGCAACATCAAGACGGCTTTGCGTCTCGGTCAACGCCCCGGAAGCCAGGATACGTCCATTCTCCAGAATCACCAGTGTATCTGCCAATTGCGCAACTTCCTGCTGCGAATGGGTAACATACAAAACAGGAATGTCCAATTGCTGATGTAAACGACTTAAATAAGGCAGAATTTCCTGCTTGCGTTTTGAATCCAGCGATGCCAACGGTTCGTCCATTAACAGGATTTGCGGCTTGACTACCAGCGCTCTGGCTATGGCTACACGTTGCCGTTCACCTCCAGACAGGCGTTCCGGCATACGCTCCATTAATTGCCCAATACCCAATAATTCAACCGTTTGCTCAAGAGCTGCAAGGTCCGGTTTTTTGGTAATGCGCTTCAAACCGTACTGCAAATTATCGCGAACCGACAAATGCGGAAACAGATTGGCCTCCTGAAAAACATAGCCTAGTGGCCTTTTATAGGTCGGCAGAAATACACCCTGCTTACTATCCTGCCAGACAACACCATTGATTTCCAGATAGCCATGACGAGCCTGTTGCAATCCGGCGATACAGCGTAGCAAAGTTGTTTTACCCGAACCTGAATGGCCAAACAAAACAGTAATCCCGGTCCCGGGCAATATTAAATCAACCTCTAAATTAAACTCCCCATAATCGAGTTGAAAGCTGGCCCGGATTTCGTTCATTTAAACGGGTGCGCGACAGGCTGTGATTTTAAGGTGGTGTACATCACCAACAAGACACTAAAAGAAAACAATAACAGACACCCGGCCAGCCAGTGAGCTTCGGTATATTCCAAGGCTTCGACATGATTGTAAATTTGCACCGAGACTACTCGCGTTTCATCAGGGATATTGCCACCCACCATCAGTACCACGCCAAACTCACCGACGGTGTGGGTAAAACCCAAAATGGCCGCAGTTAAAAACCCCGGCTTTGCCAGCGGTAGCACAATACTGAAAAATGTATCGGAAGGACTGGCACGCAAAGTTGCCGCGGCTTCCAGAGCTTGTTCACCAATCATCGAAAAAGCGGTTTGCAGAGGCTGTACGACAAATGGCAAAGAGTATAAGACCGAGGCGACAATCAGACCGGAAAAAGTGAACGGCAAGGTTCCAAAACCCAGTGAGGTAGTGACTTTGCCGATGACTCCGGCTGGCCCCATAAGCACCAGTAGATAGAAGCCTAACACCGTAGGTGGTAAAACCAGGGGCATGGCAACAATGGCATTAATGAGGGCTTTCCAGGAACTTTGAGTTCGGGAAAGCCACCAGGCTAGAGGGGTGCCAAGCAGTAACATTAACGTAGTAGCAATTGCCGCCACTTTGAAGGTTAAAAATAAGGTGTCAAGATCGGCGGAACTTATCATGAGTTCTTTAAATTATTTAGCTAAATCGTAGCCATATTTTTTGATGATTGCCAAGGCCGGAGCCGACTTTAAATAGCTTAACAAGGCAAGCGCGGCAGGATTTTCGGCACCTTTTTTCAGTAATACTGCGCCTTGTCTAATAGGCGCATAGTCAGTTCCCGGAATAATCCAGCCGGAACCGGAATTAATCTTGCCATTTTCACTAACTTGCGACAACGCTACAAAACCCAATTCGGCATTACTGGTACTGATAAATTGATAAGTTTGCGCAATGTTCTCACCCTGAACAAACAAAGGCTGTATTTTCTCAAACAAACCTATTTTTTTTAGCACTTCAATCGCCGCAACACCATAAGGCGCGAGCTTTGGATCAGCCAAGGCCAAATGTTTGAAACCGCCCGTTACCAAAATTTTACCCTGATCATCAACATAGCCTGGTGTAGCCGACCACAGCACCAATCGGCCTAGCGCGTAGATAAAACGACTGTTGGGTAAAGCCAAGCCCGCTTTCTCTAAAGTCTCAGGCCCTTTTTCATCAGCTGACAAGAGCACTTCAAAAGGCCCGCCATTTTCAATTTGCGAGACAAATTTTCCTGAAGAACCAAACGATAATTTAGCGGTATGTCCCGTCGCTTTTTCAAACTCGGTAGCTATTTCGGTCATGGGCTTGCTGAAATTGGCGGCGACTGCGACTAAAGTGCTTGCCGCCAAACTAGTTTGACTCAACGTCAGCAACACTACCGTTAAAGATAAATGTAATAAAATATTTTTATACATAAAAATTTTCCTTTCAGAGTTTACTGGCGTTAGCTTTTTCGAGGTTAAGTTGTACTTTGGCATCGCTGTGCCCTACAAAGACAAGTGCTTGTTATCTCTGCATGGAAACCGATTTATATTGTGTTAAAACCGAATTTGGCTTTGTACATAGAAATAATTGGTATCAGCGCCTGGAGTTGACGTTGTCGTTGTCGTTGCTGTTGAGATAGCTGATTTGGCAAATTGCCCTTTAAATAAATAGAACCAGCCTACGTCAAAGTTTAAACTGCTGTTGTAGTTGTAACGACTTGAAACTCCGAGTTGATCACCGACATAGCTACCACTGGTTCCGTTTGTGTTTCCCTTTAAACCGGGAGCTGTGCCTGAGGTGCAGGAGCCCCCCCCCCAACAATCACCCGCAGACGCCAGCCAGATTAACCGTTGTTGTATGGAAACCGTCAAATCTGAACGGGGCGCGAAATTAAGCCGGTACCCCGGTGAATTAATGTTGCTACGCTGAAAAGCCGAATAAATACCGGAAGAGCCAAAGTCGATATCCGACGCCGCATAAAGCGGATCGAAACGACCATCGGTTGAACCTGGCGTGTACGCACTACTTTTGCTGCCGCTGGCCCAATCATATTCCAACACAAAGCGTGGAGACATGGGCAGGTCAAAACTATAGCCAGCCTCGATATGCTCAGACCAGGCCTGATGGTTCTGTTGTTGGGTAGTTGAGGTAGCATTATATTGAACGGTACCAAATTGCCCCATACCTTCTGCCACAAAATCAAAACTACCTTTTTTAGGCTTTATATAGAACCGTAGACCCGGTGTGAAGTAATGCCGGTTACGGGTAGGATTCAATTTGCTGTCACCTTCGTCCAGATTGTAGAGATACAACTCGGCATTAATATTTTTGACCAGGTTATAACCTTCCAAAATCCCCCCGGAAAGCCAGGTTTGAGTATCTTCTTCATCCCATTGTTCATTGCCATTCACTAATAAATTGGCGTTATTAGTAACTGAATTGTAATTGGGATAACGGTTGACCGGCATAGTTGCAAAGGTATTAAATTGCCACTGATCATAATCCAGCACTCTGATTCGCACACCGGTAAAGCTGTTGACGGTATTACGATAAACCGGTCTGGAAACCAGTCTGCGACTTCCCAAGTCCATGGTTTGACGCCCAACCTTAACTTCCAGACCTCGTCCGCTAAAGAACGCATTTTGATCGGCCCAGGATATATAGCCTTGCGTAAAATCGGCGGTGTCTGACATCGTGTTATTTGGAGGGTTTGGCGTATTACTGGTACCAGCATCCGAACCCAGTATCCGCGCATCCATGAATTCAGCGGCAAACCGGAATTTACCCAACTTAGCCTGTATCCACAGATCAGTTTGTAGGGCAATTTGCTGGTCACCGCCTCCTGCTTTGGGAGCTGGTGACTTTTGGCTTGCCTTGAAAGTATCACTCAAAGACTCATAGCGTGTCCTCTGTTCTAGACCGACGGTCAACCAGTCAGGTAAACCTAAAGTGTCGTGCAAATTCCAGACGGGTTTTTCATAACTATTGCCCAACAGCGCATCATCCATTAATGAATTATAAGCCGTCATCGGCACTTTACTATAACTTGGCTTCGGTTCAGCCGCATGGACTGGAACAGCAGATAGACCCAAGTAAAGACTCATTATGATAATTAAACCCAAAGTCTGTTTGAGAATAGGAGAGGGATGATATTTTCTAAGCATTTTTTATTAACTATATTGATGATTAGGCAGCGTAGATCAGCTCTGCTGCCAATCAACACAAGATTTATTATAAAAATTGAAAAATGTAACTCAGGGAGATTTTAGTTTGATATAGATGAAAGCAAATAAAGAAATATAAAATAACTTAACAATCTTTAAACATGCAAGTTTGAACGTGTTGCACGATCAATCAGCTTGCGACCGCCAAAATAACTGCGCCTGCCTTAAAAACAGCCGTCGCTGGCTGATCTTTATGTAAACCCAAGGTTTCAACACTATCATTGGTAACGGTAGCAGTAACTTGTTCTCCACCTTTTAACTCAATATCAATTTCAGTATTCACTGCCCCCGCTTTAACTTGGGTAATAGTGCCTTGCAATTGATTGCGCGCTGAAAGCCGATAGCCACCAAAATCAGTAACGATAATAATCTGTGGCGCCTTAACCAAAGCGATAACATTAAGGCCCACTTTAATCTCAAGTGATTCGACCGAAGCTTTGGTAATAGAGGCAACAATAGTTTCGCCCCCTTTCAAGCCAATATGAACTTCGGCATTCACTGTACCGATACGAACTTCATTAACAATACCCGAGAATTGATTACGTGCACTTGCTTTCATATTAAATCTCCTGATTTTTTGAATGAAGTTTCATAGTGCTCCATCTGATGGTAAAAAATACAAAATAAAACTCAACTCCAGTATAATTCATTATATACTTAAGTACATAATGAATTTTGAAAACACTTAGTTTCCAACAAAGAAACCATCTGTACTTTTAAAACCAACTATTTCAAATAACCATGCCTAAACAAAAGAATACCCTTAAAGCCCCCAACTGGGTTGAAGGTGAACTGCGACTGGCAGGCACCTTAGATAGCCGAATGATTGGTTTACTCAGCGCTATCAATCAGACTGGCTCGCTTAATAAAGCGGCCAAGCAAATGGGACTTAGCTATAAAGGTGCTTGGCAAATTATCGAAAGAGCCAACAACGGCTCACCCAAAGCCTTGGTAATTACCGCTACTGGCGGCAACAAAGGTGGAGGCACTTGTCTTACTGAAGCGGGACGCTCCTTACTCGACCTGTTTACCGATCTGGAACAACAGCATCAGCGATTTCTTGATCAAGTAAACCGAAAGCTCTCTGAAAACTTAGATACGGTTTTGCTTTTACAACGCCTGGTCGTTAAAACAAGTGCTAAAAACCAAATCTTTGGCAAAGTGACTTCTATTGAATTGGGCGCGGTCTATGCCGAAGTAACCGTCAATCTAAAAGGCGGCGAAAAAATCATTAGCAGTATCAGTTTAACTTCGCTTAGTGAACTGGGATTAAAGATCGACTCCGACGCGGTATTATTAATTAACAGTGCCGATATCATGTTGATTATCGATTCTGAACCCACAAAAATTTCAGCTCGAAATCGTTTGTCTTGCAGCATCATTCGCGTCCAAGAAGATGCAGTAAATGCGGAAGTCATTGTCTTACTCCCCGGCGGTGTAACACTGGTCGCCATGATTACGCAACAAAGCGCAGAAACTATGGAGCTTATACCCGGCAAACCTGCATGGGCACTATTTAAATCCAACGCTCCCATTATAGGGTGCATACCTGTAATAAACTCAATCTGCTAAAAGCATTTCGAGTGAACTGCTGCCTCTGGTGGGCATGGTGTATCAGGCTAATTTGATTGCAGCGCTTTATAACGAGCAAATAATAAAATTGATGCACCTTGGTGATACTAAACATATGTGATGTTATTGGTGTTTATGAGTTATATTGATTACTCACCATACGGTTCATGAAAGTGGCATTCATGCCACTTTCTCTTCATACATTTCATGAACCCTAGAATCACTCAAGCATTTCGTTTGAAGTCGATGGTCTTTCAAAAACGCGAGCCCTGGAAAATAAAGTAGAGCCAAGCGTTACATACAATTTTGACTTTAGGCTTGAGAACAACCGATTTTGATTGTCTTGCTATATTTCTTAAGTAGAAGTAAAGACTCAATCCATTAAAAAAGCGAATACTTAAGTGCAGATCATTTCCTCGACTATTCTATGACTAGCTCCGCAAGCGCGCCTTTGTCAATTGCACGAGTCAGACTATGATCAACAAGCAGGTATTTACCA
The DNA here is from genome assembly GCA_947505055.1 of Methylococcaceae bacterium. Next base: position 43,829 of record CANNLO010000001.1, read on the forward strand.
GGAACTTCGGCAGTAAACTCGATCATCACTGCAGAACCGGGCGCTATGATTGTAGTTTGAACGTTTCTGAGTGGCGGATTCGTAATCGCTCCGTCTTGATACACGTTATCGAATATAGCGCCGATGATATGGAAATTAGACGCTATATGAGAGCCAACGCCTACAAACAGACGGATTTTTTCACCAACTTTGGCTTTCAAAGCACGCTCACCGCTGAGAGAGTTAACTCGTCCATTGAATAAAAAATATTCAGGATGCTCATTTAACAGCTTTTCCTTACTAAAGGCTTGCAGCCCTTTATCGCCATATTTACCATTGGTGTAAAAATCGCCTTGCATCACGTAAAACTCACGATCGACCTTTGACAGACCTTGTTCCGGTTCTACCAGAATCATGCCATACATACCATTGGCGATATGAGTTGGCACATGCGGACTTGCACAATGATAAATATAAATGCCCGGATGCGTAGCGTTAAAACTAAAACTTTTTTGTTCACCTTGAGCTACTTGCATTAATGGTGCGCCGCCACCAGGACCAACAACGGCATGCAAATCGATGGAATGAGCTGAATGACCTGCGGCAGCATGTTCAGACGAGGTGTGCTGACTATGGATTTCATGAGCAACACCCGATTTACCATGACTCAAATTTATTTCTATCTGATCACCCGCTCTGGCTCTGATAAACGGCCCAGGTACTTTGCCGTTATAAGTCCAATATTGGTAAGTAACATCAGGCATCAGTTCTGCGACCACTTCATCGCTATAAAGATCAATGCTCACCCGTTGTGATTGCGTACGATTAAGCGGCGGCGGCAAGTCATCAGCTCGACGGCCAATTTCATAAGTATCTATTTTTGGCGTAGTTATAGTTTCCTTTGGCATAAGCATGCCTTGATGCATTTCTTCACCTGAATGCGCGGACATTTCTTCGGCCGACATCGCTTTGTGCTTTATTTTCTCTGTTTGAACTGCGTTGTATTTTTCGGCCATCGCCTTGTTCTTTGCTTCATCAGAACAGCCACTTACCAAGCTACTTAATACTATTAAATTAACTGTCAATCTATTGAAAGTATTCATGTATTTATCTCCATTACAATCAAATTGCAGAGGCAAGTCAGTTTAACTGACTTTCAAGATCAGCAGCCAGCGCTTCATATTTGCACCAAATGTTTTGGCTATCCAAGCGTTCATCAGTCTCGGTATATTCTTTTAACAAAGAGGATTTAGCCGTGTCCGAAAGCCCATGCTCCCCCATTGGATACAAAATATTATCTTCCTTATAAATATGCTCTTTTAGAAGTCGTGCATACTGAACGCTATTGACCGCTAACTTAGCCATATCGTTGGTGAGCAAGGCATTTTCCATATTCGATACCAACTCCCTGGCCTTACCGTGTTCATTTAACATTTGCGGAATCGGATTGCAGTGGGTCAGAACACCTGGCTCTTCAAGATAACGAAACAGAATATTTTCTTCTTTCGCATGATGAAATTCGTCGGCAAACTCATGGATAAACTGAATAAAAACCGGGGCTTTTTCAAACAACAAAGAAGGCTCGCTGTTTTTAGAGCTGAGTTCAACATAGCGTTCCAATAAATCAACGTATTTTAAAATAAGTTGGTGTTCTTTCATTAAGTGCTCAGTTGCTAACATTAGATTTTTATCTCGTGTAAATTAGGTTAATCGGCTATTTATGCCTTGATGAAGATAAAACGGCTAAAAACCTTAACGTCTTCGTACAATCTGATAGGGACGTGAGACGTAGCCTAGCGGCACACTCCAAACATGCACCAAGCGACTGAATGGAAATATCAAAAATAGAGTTTGCCCCAGAAACAAATGTAATTTGAAAAGTGTGCCAATCTCGCCAAGTTGCTCCGCAGCACCACTCCTAAAGGTCACGATGCGTTGTGCCCATTCTCCCAGCAGCAACATGTTCGCACCATCATAATGATAAATCGAAATGGGCAAGGTCAGCAGACCCAGCAGCAACTGAACACCAATCAGCAATAGAATAAAAATATCCATGCGACTACTGGTGGCGCGAATTCGAGGATCGGTCAAACGGCGACGGATCAGAATCAGGATACCTCTTAAACACACACTACCAAATACACCACCGGCAACCACGGCCAGGATCTGTTTTGCCGAGGTTGATAAACCCAAAGCATGATAAACCGCAGGCGGTGTCAACAGGCCGACGAAATGCCCGACAAACAACAACAAAATACCGATATGAAACAAATTACTGCCCAACCTTAATTCTTTGGCACGTAAAAACTGGCTGGAACCGCTACGCCAAGTGTATTGATCCCGATCATATCGCGCCAGACTGCCAATAAAAAATACGCTGATCGCGACATACGGGTAATAACCAAACAGCAAGGTATTAAGATAATCCACGATTGACTCCTGCTAAAAAGAACGATTTTGCGCGGCTTTAAACTGCTCGCGCGGCGTAATGGTAATTGGACTGACGGAAGCTGCCTGGCTTTTACATACATCTTCTACCCCCATAAAACTCACGGCTTCTTCTTCCCAGATTTCATCCATGTTAACCAGAGTTTGATCCTCGCCTTCGGTTGCTGCTTGTCGTCTGATTTCATCCAGCGCATGAGGTTCGCCTGCAAAACCGGTCAGCGCATTAAAAATGGCGCTAAACTCGCTACCGCGTTCGGTTAAACGAGCGCCCAGTAAACTTAACACTGGCATCGAATCGCGCAACAACTGTATCGCTTCAGCAGGTTCTTGTTGCGACAGAAACTCCAGAAATAACGGGATGTAATCAGGCAGTTCATGCGTAGACAGTTCAAAACCATGCGCTTCGTACATTTGTAACAGATTAACCATGGCTTGACCGCGGTCACGGGATTCACCGTGGACATGTTCAAAAATATGTAGCGACAAAAACCGTCCCCGGTCGAATAACGCCACATAAGCCTCTTGGCTATCCAACAGGTCAACACCGCGATATGAATCGATCAAGGCCAGCACTGATTTTTTATGATCGTCCGGCAACAGGTTTTCCTGTTCGACAACCATCGCCATCTCATCTAATGCAGCCAGCGCCTCGGCTTCCGGATAGCTTAGCAGTAGTGATAGAACTTTTAGGGTTTGCATAATCTTTCCTCTTTATTGCTCATAAGCATCCTAGGTGCACACTGCACACCCTAGAGCATTTATCGTTCCCACGCTCCAGCGTGGGAATAATATGAATAATTCCTTATCTTACCGGTTCCACTTTAATGGGAATCTTGATCGGAATACCGCCGGTGCGTTGCGGCTTACTGTTGCCGCCAAACAGGTTGGTTTCAGTATTACCCGAAGAGCATCCGCTGCCAAAACTAAAACCGCATCCGCCTTGCTCGCCATAAGCATCGAAAGTTGAACTGGCGTATTCACGATGGCTGGTTGGAATGACAAAGCGGTCTTCGTAATTGGCAATCGCCATATAGCGATACATTTCTTCAACTTGCGACTGACTTAAACCAACACGCTCCAACACCTCCAAATTAACTACGCCATCGACGGTAAGGCTGCGCATATAAGCGCGCATCGCCAGCATTCTTTCCAAACCTAACACAACCGGTTCTTCTTTGCCCGCAGTCAGTAGGTTGGCCAGATATTGCACTGGAATCCGCAAGGAACGCACATCGGGAATATCACCATCCATACCGATCTGATCGTTTTCCGCTGCCGATTGAATCGGCGATAACGGCGGCACATACCAAACCATCGGCAGGGTCCGAAATTCCGGATGCAACGGGAACGCGACTTTCCAGTCTATCGCCATTTTGTAAACCGGCGATTCCTGCGCGGCGGTTAACCAGGATTCAGGTATACCGGCAGCTCGCGCCTCCGCTATCACTTCTTCGTCAAACGGATTGAGAAAAATATCCAGCTGTTGCTGATACAAATCCTGCTCGTTTTCGCAGCTGGCCGCCGCTTCGATTCGGTCGGCGTCATACAGTAACACTCCTAAATAACGAATCCGCCCAACGCAGGTTTCCGAACACACCGTAGGCTCTCCGGCTTCGATGCGCGGGTAACAAAACGTGCATTTTTCTGACTTCCCGGTTTCCCAGTTGTAATAGATCTTTTTGTACGGACAGGCCGACACGCACATCCGCCAGCCGCGACATTTGTCCTGATCGATTAAAACAATACCGTCTTCTTCGCGTTTGTAAATGGAGCCGCTGGGACAGGCCGCCACACAAGTCGGATTAAGACAATGTTCGCACAACCTCGGCAAATACATCATGAAGGTGTTTTCAAATTCACCGTACATTTCTTTCTGAATGTTGTCGAAGTTGGTGTCCCGCGAACGTGATGAAAACTCCGTGCCCAGAATTTCCTCCCAATTCGGGCCACCCTCGATTTTTTCCATGCGCTCGCCGGTAATCACCGAATAAGGACGTGCAGTTGGGGGATTTTTCGATTCTTTGGCGGTATGTAAATGCTGATAATCAAAATCGAACGGCTCGTAATAATCGTCTATTTCTGGCAAATCGGGATTGCCAAAAATGTTACGCAAACTCTTGATCTTCCCACCTTGACGCGGTTCCAGCGTGCCGTCTTCCTTGCGAATCCAGCCACCATTCCATTTATCCTGATTTTCCCATTGCTGAGGAAAACCAATGCCCGGTTTGGTTTCTACATTATTAAACCAGGCGTATTCAACGCCTTTCCGCGAGGTCCAAACGTTTTTGCAGGTAACCGAACAAGTGTGACAACCAATACACTTATCAAGATTTAGCACCATACCTATTTGTGCGCGAATATTGCGCGGTTTTTTCGTGGAATTAGTCATTACGCTTTCTCCTGCTGATTGCCATCTTGACCAGGTTCTTCCAGCCAATCCACCTTGCTCATTTTGCGGATAATCACAAACTCATCCCGATTGGAACCAACCGTGCCGTAATAGTTAAAACCGTAACTCAACTGGGCGTAACCACCAATCATATGCGTAGGTTTGAGCGTCGCTCTCGTTACCGAATTATGAATACCGCCGCGTCCACCGGTGGTTTCAGCTCCCGGCATATTAAGCATCTTTTCCTGAGCGTGATACATCATGCACATACCTTCCGGCACCCGCTGACTGACAACAGCTCTGGCAACCAGCGCGCCATTGACGTTAAACGCTTCTATCCAGTCATTGTCTTTAATACCGACTTTCGCCGCATCGACTTCACCCATCCACACGATCGGCCCGCCGCGTGACAAGGTCAGCATCAGTAAATTGTCCGTATAAGTGCTGTGTATCCCCCATTTCTGGTGCGGCGTCAGGAAGTTCAACACCAACTCGTCGTTGCCATTGGGCTTTTGACCTAAAATAGGCTTAATTGAACGGGTATCGACCGGCGGCTTATAAACACACAAAGTCTCGCCAAACGCACGCATCCAGCTATGATCCTGATAAAACTGCTGGCGACCAGTCAAGGTACGCCAGGGAATCCGCTCGTGAACATTGGTGTAACAGGCGTTATAGCAAACTTGCTCGGATTCCAGACCGCTCCAGGTTGGCGAGGAAATAATCTTGCGCGGTTGCGCCTGAACATCGCGAAAACGGATTTTATCGTCTTCACGCGGCAAAGCCAGATGGGTATGATCCCGTCCGGTAATTTTGCTTAAGGCCTCCCAGGCTTTAACGGCGACATGTCCGTTAGTTTCCGGCGCTAGCATCAGGATTACTTCGGTCGCATCAATATCGGATTCGATACGCGGCAAACCTTTGCTAATGCCTTCGTCGGTGACCAGTCGATTCAGTTCGCCCAGTTGCTTGACTTCAGTTTCGGTGTTCCAGGCAATGCCTTTACCGCCATTGCCGATTTTGCTCAACAACGGCCCCAACGAAGTAAACATCTTATAAGTGTTCGGATAGTCGCGCTCAACCACGACCAAGGACGGCATGGTTTTACCGGGAACCGGCTCACATTCACCTTTCTTCCAATCCTTAACATCCAGCGCTTGGGCAAGTTCGCCAGGGGTGTCATGCAGAACCGGCACCGCTACAATATCTTTTTCCAGACCCAAATGTCCCACGGTTAATTCCGAGAATTTCTTGGCGATGCCTTTGTAAATATCCCAGTCAGAACGCGATTCCCAGGCGGGATCGACAGCTTTGGACAAGGGATGAATAAATGGATGCATGTCCGAAGTATTCAGATCATTTTTCTCATACCAGGTTGCAGTCGGCAAAATAATATCCGAATACAAACAGGTCGTGGACATTCTAAAGTCCAGCGTGACCAGCAAATCGAGTTTGCCTTCTGCGGCCGTTTCATGCCATTCGACTTCCGAGGGCTTATTGCTATCATCGCCCAAATCTTTACCCTGCAAGCCATGTTGCGTACCCAATAAATACTTCAAAAAGTATTCATGGCCTTTGCCCGAGGAACCCAATAAATTGGAGCGCCACACAAACATGTTGCGCGGAAAGTTTTGCGGGTTATCCGGGTCTTCACAGGACATTTTCAGTGAGCCATCTTTCAGACTTTCGACAACGTAATCGGCGGGCGTTTTACCTGCCGCTTCGGCATCACGCACCACTTGCAACGGATTGGTCTGCAATTGTGGCGCCGATGGCAACCAACCCATGCGTTCAGATCTCACGTTAAAATCGATCAAACTGCCTTGCCAGTCATCAGGATTTGCGGTTGGCGACAAAATTTCGCTGACTTTGAGTTTTTCATAACGCCATTGGCTGGTGTGATTATAGAAAAACGAGGTGCTATTCATTTGTCGGGGCGGACGATTCCAATCCAAACCAAACGCCAGCGGCATCCAGCCGGTTTGCGGACGCAGTTTTTCCTGCCCCACATAATGAGCCCAACCGCCGCCAGATTGCCCAACGCAGCCACATAACATCAACATATTCATGATGCCGCGATAGTTCATGTCCATGTGATACCAGTGATTGATACCCGCACCCAGAATTACCATCGAGCGACCTTGAGTCTTTTCGGCATTACTGGCAAACTCACGCGCCACTGCAATCACATTGCTTCGGGTCACGCCGGTGATTTTTTCCTGCCAAGCCGGGGTGTACGGAAAATCCTCATCATAAGAACTGGCCACATTGCCACCGCCCAAGCCTCGATCGATGCCGTAGTTAGCAACCAGCAAATCGAACACCGTGGTCGCCAGGACTTCAGCACCATCGACCAAGGTAATTTTTTTAACCGGCACATTGCGCTTTTGAATCGCATCATGAGCGGAATGGGTAAAATGCGGATGTTCAGAGCCGCCAAAATAAGGAAAACCGACACTGGCAACGTCATCTTTGGTATCGATTAAACTCAGGCGTAACTTGACCGCCTGATTATCGACGGTTTTTTGTTCAATGTTCCAATGCCCACTTTCGCCCCAGCGAAATCCGATTGAGCCGCAAGGTGGAACAATTTGATCACTTACTTCATCGTAAGCAACTGTTTTCCAGTCGGGATTATTATTCTGACCCAGATTATCTGAAAAATCCGAGGCTCTGAGGAATCGATCCTGCACATAACAACCGTCCTGTTCTTTCAGCATTACCAGAAACGGTAAGTCGGTATTTTCACGCACATACTGATTAAAATAGGGGCTTTGCCGTTCAACATGGAATTCTTTTAAAATCACATGCCCTATCGCCATCGCCAAGGCGGCATCAGTGCCTTGTTTGGGATGTAACCATAAATCAGCAAACTTGCTGGCTTCCGAATAATCGGGACTCACCACCACGACTTTTGCACCTTTATAACGCGCTTCGGTCATAAAATGGGCATCAGGCGTCCGGGTTTGCGGCACATTTGAGCCCCACAACATCAAAAACCCGGCGTTATACCAATCCGCTGATTCGGGCACGTCGGTTTGCTCACCCCAGGTTTGCGGTGACGCCGGCGGCAAATCGCAATACCAGTCATAAAAACTCATACTGACGCCACCAATTAACGACAAATATCGGCTGCCAGCGGCATAAGAGACCATCGACATCGCAGGAATCGGCGAAAAACCGATGATTCGATCCGGACCAAACGTTTTTGCCGTGTATATATTGGCCGCCGCGATGATTTCGTTGACCTCTTCCCAATTAGCGCGAACCAAACCGCCCAAGCCTCTTCCTGATTTATACTCTGCGCTTTTGACAGGATCTTCAATTATTGATGCCCAGGCATCAACAGGATCTAAGGTCAAGCGGGCCTCACGCCACATCCTGACCAAACGCCCACGAATCATTGGAAATTTAAGGCGATTGGCGCTGTACAAATACCAGGAATAACTCGCACCACGCGGACAGCCTCGCGGTTCGTGATTCGGCA
>CANNLO010000002.1 GCA_947505055.1 Methylococcaceae bacterium
GTATACCTTCATAATATACACCTATGATTGATTTTACTAAAATTACAGGGTTTGATTGGGATGAAGGTAATGCGCGTAAAAACGACAAGCATGGCGTTTCAATGGCTGAAGCCGAACAGGTTTTTTTCAATCAACCACTGCTGGTAATTGTCGATACTAAACACAGTCAAGGCGAAGGCCGCTTTCATGCCTTGGGTAAGAGCAACGAAGATCGGTCATTGCATATTACCTTTACCCTGCGACAGGCTGGCGAGAGCATCCGCGTTATCTCAGCCAGAGACATGCACAGAAAGGAGCGTAAGATTTATGAACAAAGCACTTAAAACCATACCAAAATTTGCCAACGAAACTGAAGAGCGTGCGTTTTGGGAACAACAAGACTCCACAGACTATCTGGATTGGACGAAAGCGCAGCGAGTGGTGCTGCCTAATTTAAAACCCAGCACCAAAACCATTTCTCTGCGCCTACCTCAACACCTGCTGGATTCGATAAAAGCCGCAGCCAATTCTCGGGATGTGCCTTATCAGTCGCTCATTAAAGTCTGGTTGCAGGAAAAATTACATAGCCAGTGATTTAATCGCACACTCATTGCCGCCAATTGCCTTGCTTAACCGTTTTTATTTTCAGCACAAACTTGGCAATGCCACCGTTTAAGTACACACAATTCCACCATCTGGCTGACAGGTTTTTAAATAACAATCTTTTGCGCAATTTGGTGGTGGCCTATCATTACCGGGGTGAGAATGAAATCCGGGTTATTTCCGCGCGTTACGCTGAGCCTCACGAGCGGCGCACTTACGAGGATTAAACCATGAAAAACGAGTACGATTTTTCCAACGGTGTACGAGGAGCGGTTGTGGATTCCACAGGCAAAACTCGCATCACTATTTTCTTAGACAACGATATTCTTGAGGCGTTTCGGGAGCGCGCCGCGCAAAGCGGACAGGGCTATCAAACCTTAATCAACGAAACATTGCGGGCCAACCTATCGCCTGAATCGGCACCGCTAACTGTCGAGCTGTTGCGTAAGGTATTGCACGAAGAATTACGGGCGGCTTGATCACGATGAAGCCAGGTCGTGTTAGCTTATTGAGCGTAGCGAGATAACGTAACCCGACATTTGCGGCTCCAATGCGTCGGGTTACGCTATCGCTAACCCGACGCTAGTAAAGGGTTTTTATGGTCAGATATTCAAGTCATTTGGCCAAATAACAACGTTTCTTTTAAAAAAAACCAAATTATTTTGTAAATGCTCGATTCCCCAACAATAAAAAAGCAACTCGGTAAATTGCAATCTGTAAAAAGCTGTAACTCGATAACAACTGTAAAGCGGATTATTAGATCGGGTGGATTCACCGAAAAGCTCGTTGGATGGGTTTCGCGTTGCTATAGCCCTACAAAACTATCTTGGCAATAGCTATTGCAAATTTTGTAAAAAATTCGGCATCTACAATCAATTTAACTTTAGTGTCGACGATAACGCGGCTGTTTATTTTTTAGCTGCGTTATCGTCCTTATAAACCGCACTGGCAATTAAGCCTGCAACAGATTGATTTGAATTATTTAACTTTAATCAATTCTTTGCCTTCAGTGGCAAAGTGGCACTGACTGACTGTAAAGTTATCACAATCTTTTGATTCTTCAATTTTTGCGCCAGTAGGACTGAGTTGAATTTTTAATTCACAAAAGCTGGCTTCGCTTTCTGCATGCTTTTTCAAAACCAACTGGTTCTCACCGGTGCTTTTGGCTTTGCCTGAAATAGACTCTGAACAATGAGTACTATTGCCGTCTTTGTTAGCGTCATAATCCACATTCGAACTTACCGTAAAGTCATCACCGGTTTTAGTTACTTTTAAATGACGAACATAATCGCCGTCACGTAATACATAATGGTCGGTTGCGGCTAATGCATTGCCAGAAATTAGCAGTGCGAGAGGGATAAACAAACTTTTTTTCATGATATTGCCTCGTTAATATTTAAAATTAGTAAGTCAGGGATCTTAACTGTCTCAGTCTTCTTCGAAGGTGCCGGCTACAAGGCTTGATTATACCTGTAGTGAGCTTCCACTCAAAGATGATGTAATGATGATTGAATATTCACTATAGAAAATAAGATAACTTGTGCGATTATAATATGAAATATAAATTCGATGCGCACAAATGGCTATGATTTGAGTGCATTCAGCTCTAACACTACTTTCACGCAACGCGTGGCAACAAAAATAAGATTTTTTAATGGCCAATAATTTAATTTTTTCTCCAGTTCTTCCTCAAAGCAAAGATCAAACCTTGTTCTGGAGCGGTTTAACCGGTTGCGGTGACTCTTTGGCATTGGCTTCCGCCATTAAAAACGAAAATTGTCTGTTTGTTATCGTTACTCCGGATAATCAAAATGCTTTGCGGCTTGAGCATGAGTTGTCGTTCTTTTTACAGGATAAACATCCCATTTTGCATTTTCCCGATTGGGAAACCTTGCCTTACGATGTTTTTTCACCGCTGCCGGAAATTATCTCGGAACGTCTGAAGACACTGGCCTTGTTACCGCAGATAAAACGCGGCGCCCTGGTGGTTTCGGTGACCACCTTAATGCACCGCCTGGCACCCCGCGAGCATGTGCTGGCTAACAGTTTTGCAATTAATGTCGGCGATGACTTTAATCTGGAACTTAATCGAATCAAGCTGGAAAGCGTTGGCTATCATTGCGTCTCGCAAGTTTATCAACATGGTGAATTTGCAGTTAGAGGTTCGATAGTCGATTTATTTCCGATGGGCAGTAAAGTGCCGTTCCGCATTGAATTGTTTGATGAGGAAATTGAATCAATCCGAACTTTCGATGCCGAGTCGCAGCGCTCTTTAGAAAAAATAGATCGGATTCATTTATTTCCGGCTAGGGAGTTCCCGCTTACCGATGACTCCATTAAATTTTTTCGTCAGGCATTCAGGGATTATTTTCCGGAAACCTCGCCAAAATATCATTTGTATCTTGATATCAGCAAAGGCATTACGCCCGGCGGCATTGAATATTATTTGCCGCTATTTGTCGAACGAATGGCGTCGTTATTTGATTATTTGCCAAAATCGACGATTTTGGTGATGCCGGAAACATTTGCCAGCACTTCAAGTGCTTTCCATGCTGAAGCCGAAGACAGATATCAACAAAGAAAATATGATGCGGAACGGCCTTTATTAAAGCCTGAATTGCTGTTTTTGTCGGCAGAGGAGTTGACGCAAAGAATTAGCGCCTTTGCCCGTATTACGCTAACTGCGGGAGTTACAGATACAACAGTCAGTAACGATAATTTTTCTTTCAACTGTCGTTCCTTGCCTGTTTTAACTATCGATGTCAGACAGGAGCAACCGGCTCAGGCCTTGCAGACCTTTGTAAACGACTTTTCCGGTAAGGTCTTATTTGTCGCTGAATCGGCGGGACGGAGGGAAGCGCTGATCGATAGATTAAGGCCGTATAAAATCACCGTAAAGCAGGTTGAAAACTGGGACGCCTTTCTTCAGTCCGAGCAGTCTCCCTGTATTCTTGTGGCGCCCATGGATCATGGTTTATTGCTCGAAGCTGAGCAAGCTCATGCCTTTGCCATTATTACCGAAAGTCTGTTGTCAGGCGAAAAAGTTCAGCAACGACGCAGGCGACGCAAATCAGCCGCCAGCCAATTAGAAAATATCGTCAATAACCTGAACGAATTGACGGTGGGTTCGCCGGTAGTGCATCAGGAACATGGTGTCGGGCGCTATTTGGGTTTGCAGACCTTACAGATCGGCGGTATTACCTCCGAATTTTTGACTCTGGAATACGCCAATAACGACAAACTTTATGTACCGGTTTCGTCCTTGCATGTCATCGGTCGTTATACTGGTATGAGTCCTGAATCCGCGCCCTTGCATAAGTTGGGCGGCGATCAGTGGGGTAAAGTCAAGCAAAAAGCCATCAAGCGAATTCGAGATGTCGCTGCGGAATTGCTGGAAATTCATGCCAAAAGAGCCGTCAAGCAAGGTCATTCCTTTGATGTAAGCAATGTCGAATATGCGGCTTTTGCTGATGCTTTTCCGTTTGAAGAAACGCCTGACCAACAAACCGCTATTGAAACCATATTGGAGGACATGACCAGTCCACATCCGATGGATCGGGTGATATGCGGTGATGTAGGATTTGGTAAAACCGAAGTGTCAATGCGCGCGGCGTTTATTGCCGTACAAAACGGCAAACAAGTGGCAATTCTGGTGCCGACTACTTTGTTGGCGCAACAGCATTTTCAGAACTTTCGTGACCGCTTTGCCGATTGGCCGGTGCGCGTCGAAGTGTTGTCACGTTTTGTCAGTGTCAAACAGCAAAAAGAAATTACCGATGCGCTGGAGCAAGGCAAAGTCGATATTGTCATCGGCACGCATAAGTTACTGTCCAAAGAAATCAGATACAAAGCCTTAGGCTTGGTAGTGATTGATGAAGAACACCGTTTTGGCGTGACCCAAAAAGAGCATTTTAAAAAGCTGCGTAATGAGTTGGATATGCTGACCCTGACCGCAACGCCAATCCCCAGAACCTTGAATATGGCGATGTCCGGTTTACGGGATATTTCCATTATCGCCAGCCCGCCGCCTAATCGTCATGCAATTAAAACGTTTATCAGCGAATGGATTGATGCCCAGATTAAAGAAGCCTGTTTGCGCGAAATTAAACGTGGCGGCCAGGTGTTCTTTTTGCACAACGACGTTAAATCCATGGAGAAAATGTCCAGAGAGCTGCAAGCGTTGGTACCCGAAGCGCGAATTGAAATTGCTCACGGACAAATGCCGGAACGCGAGCTGGAGCGGATCATGCTGGATTTTTATCATCAGCGCTTTAACCTGTTGTTGTGTTCAACGATCATTGAAAGTGGTATTGATATACCCAGCGCCAACACTATTATCATTAATCGCGCCGACAAGCTGGGTCTGGCTCAGTTGCATCAGTTGCGGGGCCGGGTAGGGCGCTCGCATCACCGGGCTTATGCTTATTTTGTAGTGCCGCCCAAAGCCCTAATGAGTAAGGATGCGATCAAACGTCTTGAAGCGGTTGAAGCCTCCGGTGATTTGGGGGCGGGCTTTATGTTGTCCTCGCATGATATGGAGATTCGTGGTGCGGGTGAATTATTGGGCGATGACCAAAGCGGGCAAATTCAGGAAATTGGTTTCACTTTATATACCGAATTGTTGGAACGCGCGGTGAGTGCTTTAAAATCCGGAAAACAACCGGAACTGGATACCCCGATGGATAGAGGACCTGAAGTTGATTTACAAACTTCTGCGCTGATTCCGGAAGATTATCTGCCGGATATTCATGGTCGCTTGGTGTTGTATAAACGTATTTCCAACACTGAAACCAAAGACGATTTACGTGAGCTACAGATTGAAATGATTGACCGTTTCGGTTTATTGCCTGAGCCGGTAAAAACGTTGTTTAGTGCGACTGAGTTAAAGCAGCAAGCTGAGAAGCTGGGTATTAAAAAAATCGAAGCCAATGCCGGAGGTGGTCGTATTATTTTTACCTCAACACCCAATATTAATACTGATCAGCTGATTTCCCTGATACAAACCCAGGCGCAGATATATAAGTTTGATGGCGCTGATAAATTAAGATTTATAAACCCGTTTGAAACCACGGAGCAAAAGTTGGCGTTTATAACTGAATTGCTGGATAAATTGACGGTGAAAATAGCGGTTAAAAAATAAAATTACTCTGCTAATACACAGACAGAGCTAGGTGATTTAGTATGCGATACACTATTGCGCTATAAAAAGCTGATAAGTGCTAATAAATCAAGGTGACTATCGTTAATAAGTTCAGGTGCTACATAAGAGAATTTATTACTTGTAAGGCCTTATTTATTAAAATTATTTAAAATCAAGAATTAAAGAATTTAACGTTGGGCTATAGATTTGTATTGTTGATTTTTTTAAGGTTCATAAATGACGATGAGTAAAATAATGACTTACATCTTGATATTGATTCTGGGATTTTTTAGTAAGGTTTTATTGGCTGAAAGTGGTTCTTATCAGTTTGAGTTAATGGTATTTTCGCAGGCCATACCTACTTCCGAGACATTTGAGCAGACGGTCAGCCAAATAGGTTGGCCAGCGAATTTGAGCGAATTGTCAGCTTATGCTAAACCTGATGGGACAACCTTGTCTGACAGTTATTCGGCATTGGCGAAAGATTCGACTTATCATCCTGTTTTGTATGTTGGCTGGCTTCAGCAAGGAGCAATGGCGCCAGTTCATATTCAGAGTACCGACGGTAAATTGAATGGCTTCGTTCAACTGCAACAAGGGCAAGGTTTACAGTTACTGGTAGATTTGGAGTTGGCTTCTAATCCGGGTGATATTATCTATCGCTTAACTGAAAAACGCCCTGTTAAATTAAATGAAGTTTACTATTTGGATCACCCCAAGTTTGGTGTTGTTGCGAAAATATCGCCCCTATAGATTGCTTGTTCATGTAGTTTATTATTAGCGATCGGTTAATAATAAATGAAGATAAAAAAGTTATGGACATGAAATAAAAGAAATAAATTTTATACTATTTTTTTAAACCAGATCAATTCGTGTTTTAATATCGACTATAAAATACATTATTTGTTTTAATGTTAATTTTAATCAATATATTCAAATATTTAATAGCCAGTGTTATTAAGCGGACAATAATAATGAAAAGAAAAGATATCATCCCAACCAGTCATGAGCGAGTCATGCGGGAAAATGATTTTATTGTTTCAAAAACTGATTTGACTGGCAGGATTACTTATGGGAATGAGATATTTATCGAGTACTCAGGCTACAGTGAAGAGGAACTTTTAGGTAGTCAGCATAATATTATTCGCCATCCGGATATGCCTAGGGCCGTATTTAAATTGTTATGGGATTATCTGGCAGAAGATAAGGAAATTTTTGCCTTTGTTAAAAACATGTCTAAAGACGGCGGATTTTATTGGGTATTCACCCATGTTGCACCGATGAAAGACAAAAACAAACACAAAATAGGTTACAGTTCGGTACGACGTATGCCTAATGCCAAAGCCATTCCGATTGTAACCGAAGTTTATCAGGCCATGCTTGACGCTGAGCGTAACGCGGGATCTAAAAATGCTATGCAGGCTTCCGGTGCGATTTTGGGTAATGTATTAAAAGATAAAGGCCTTACTTACGAGGAGCTGATCAATGTATTACAGTCGCTTTAAAAACAATGAAAATTTGGCCACAAGCGCTGTTGCTATTTGTTGGTTGGGCTCGCTGGTTTATGTTTGGATACTTGCTTTAAGCCAGGTCGAAGTTTTGGCTTTGATCGGAATTGAACATGTTTTTCTGCCGACTTTATTAAGCTTTGCTTCGGTTTTTTCTTTTATCTGGTTGCGCCAATCAAAAGCAGCTGATCAAATCTTGATGGCAAAATTGCTTGCGGCCAGCACTGAATGGCGGCAAGGATCTGTTGATGTTCGATTAACCTATATTGGTGGCAAAGAGCGCCCGTTACAACAATTGGCCTGGGCGTTGAATGATCTGATGGATCAGGTGGAAACGGCTCAGGTCGATATGTATTATTCCTTGGCTTATGTTATTTATGGTGATTTCAGTCGACGCAGTCATCCTGAAGGCTTGCATGGTGGCTTTGCTTCCGCTTTAAAACAACTTAACTCAGTCTCAAAAACCTTATCGATTACTACCTCCGCGATTACAGCGCTAATGGATGCTATTGCCAATGGAGACTTTAGCAAGCAGGTTAAAGTCAATGTTGAGGGTGAGTACAAGCTGGCCATAGATCATGCTTTAGATGCCATGAAAACCATGCAAACCCTGCTGGGCGATATTGGCACTGTGATGGGCAGTGTCGCTCAAGGCGATATTAGCCAACGCGTTGAGGCTGAAGGTCGCGGTGATTTGGGTAAATTAAAAAACGATATTAATCTGACTCTGGATGCGCTGGGCAGTTTGAATGATATATCGTTAATTGCCCATGCCTTGTCTGAAGGTGATCTGACGCAAACTATCAATAAAGATTATCCGGGTACTTTCGGAACAGTCATTGCAGGAATGAATGGCACTGTTGAAAACCTTAGAAATCTGGTGGGCGAGATTAAAGATTCGACCAATCATATCAATACTGCAGCCAAAGAAATAGCGGCGGGTAATAATGATCTGTCGCAGCGCACTGAAGAGCAGGCTGCCAGTTTGCAGGAAACGGCTGCCAGCATGGGTGAGTTGACTACTACCGTGCAACTAAATGCCAAAAGCGCTGAACACGCTAACCAACTGGCAGTCGGTGCAACCGAAATTGCAGGTAAAGGGGTTTCAGTGGTCGGTAAGGTTGTATCGACCATGGAAGATATTAATGATTCCTCACGTAAGATTGTGGATATTATTTCTGTGATAGACGGGATTGCGTTTCAAACTAATATTCTTGCGCTAAACGCCGCAGTGGAGGCCGCCCGTGCCGGCGAACAGGGCAGGGGATTTGCCGTGGTGGCTGGCGAAGTCAGGAGTCTTGCACAACGTGCCGCTGCCGCTGCCGGAGAAATAAAAGGGCTGATTGGTGATTCGGTGGAAAAAGTCGAAGACGGTACCAAACTGGTTGCGCAAGCCGGTAAAACCATGGAAGAAATTGTCAGTGCTATTCGTGGCGTAACAGCCATTATGGCTGAAATCAGAAAAGCTTCTGTTGAACAAACCTCAGGTATTGAGCAAGTTAATCAAGCAATTGGGCAGATGGATGAGGTTACCCAACAAAATGCGGCGTTGGTAGAAGAGGCAGCCGCTGCTGCGGAATCGCTAGAAGAACAAGCGCAGAATTTATCGGTTACCGTTGGCCGTTTTACAGTTGACAGTCGCCATGATGGCTTGCAAAACACACCACGCGTAAAACAGTCAGTTAATAAAAGTCCAGCGTCCTCGGCAAGAATGACCAGGCCAAAACCCCAAATACCAGTTATCAGTGATAGTGAGTGGGAAGAGTTTTAATATTTATCCTGTCTTCAGGTTATAATAACTAAAACTTATAGAGCTCGGGTCGAAAGGCCCGAGCTTTTTTATTACCGCAAATGCTGGCCAGGTTTGCAACTGCATACTTCAAGCAGTGATTACCGGATGATTCACCGATTAAAAATATGACACAAAAACTTTATATTCAAACCAATGGTTGCCAGATGAACGAGTATGATTCTGACAAAATGCGGGATGTACTTAATGCTTCACATGGCTTTGAATTGATTGACGATCCAAAACAAGCTGATGTTTTGTTGCTTAATACCTGTTCAATACGTGAAAAAGCCCAGGAAAAAGTATTTTCCGCCTTGGGTAAATGGCGCAAGATTAAAGATAAACGCCCTGATGTGATTATTGGTGTGGGTGGTTGTGTCGCCAGTCAGGAAGGTGCAGCCCTTCAAAAGCGAGCGCCTTTTGTAGACATCGTATTTGGACCTCAAACCCTGCATCGCTTGCCGCAACTTTTGGATCAGGCACGCAGTCAAATGAAGCCGGTCATCGACGTATCTTTTCCTGAAATTGAAAAGTTTGATGCTTTGCCGGAACCCCGAGCCGAAGGACCAAAAGCCTTTGTTTCGGTGATGGAAGGTTGCAGTAAATATTGTACGTTTTGTGTGGTGCCTTACACCCGTGGTGAAGAAATCAGCCGTCCACTTAACGATGTGATCGTCGAAATTACCTCGCTTGCCAAACAAGGCGTGCGTGAAATCAATCTGCTAGGCCAAAATGTTAATGCCTATCGCGGTGAAATGGACGATGGCGACATTGCCGATTTTTCCTTGTTATTGCATTATGTAGCCGCAGTTGAAGGTATAGATCGCATTCGATTTACCACTTCACATCCAATCGAATTTACCGATGCCCTGATTGAAGCATTTGCCGAAATTCCGCAATTGGTCGATCATTTGCATTTGCCTGTGCAAAGCGGCAGTGACCATATTTTAAAAATGATGAAGCGCGGTCATGTTCGGGCTGATTACATCGAAATTATTCGTAAATTGCGTGCCGTTCGACCCAATATTTATCTGTCCTCTGATTTTATTATCGGTTTTCCCGGAGAAACCGATGCCGAGTTTGAAGAAACCATGTCTTTTATTGAAGAAATCGGTTTCGATTTATCGTTCAGTTTTGTTTATAGTCAGCGCCCTGGTACACCTGCGGCTGATTTGCCCGATGACGTGCCGGCGGAAGTTAAAAAACTGCGTCTGGAACGCTTTCAAAAGCGTATCAACGAAATGACTATGGCTATTTCCGAAAGCATGATCGGTACCGTACAAACCGTTTTGGTTGAAGGTCAGTCCAAGAAGAATCCGCTACAAATGCAGGGCAGAACCGAAAACAATCGGGTTGTTAACTTCATCGGTCATCCACGGTTGTCGGGTCAGTTTGTTGACGTGCTGATTGCTGAAGCACTCCCCAACTCTTTACGTGGCAGAATGATCGACACCTCCATCAATAAAATGGTTAGTCACAGTTAATTTATGATTTCACAGGATATTTCTTTAGCACCTGCGGATATTGACCGTTTATCCAATTTTTGCGGACAATTTGATGAACATTTACGGCAAATTGAAGTGCGTCTTCAGGTTGAGATCGCCAATCGTGGTAATCAGTTCAAAGTAACGGGGATAGACAGTTCAGTAAAAGCGGCTTGTGCTGTCATGCAAAGGTTGTTTGCCAGCACTGAGACTGAAGAACTCAGTGCCGAACTGGTTCATTTGGCCATGCAGGATTCATCTATTGAAGAACTGCTGGGTGGGCCAAATCCCAATGCTCAACAAAATGTCAGCATCAAAACTAAATGTGGCATGATCAGAGGGCGAGGCGTTAATCAACAAGAATATCTGAGAAAAATTGTTACTCATGATATTAATTTTGGCGTAGGTCCTGCTGGAACCGGTAAAACCTATCTGGCTGTTGCTTGTGCCATTGAGGCTTTGCAAAGCGAAAAAGTCAGAAAAATTATTCTGGTGCGCCCCGCTGTAGAAGCCGGTGAGAAACTGGGCTTTTTGCCCGGTGATATGGCGCAGAAGGTCGATCCCTATTTACGGCCTTTGTATGACGCACTTTATGATATGCTAGGTTTTGAACGCGTTGAGAAAATGATCGCAAAAGGGATTATCGAAGTTGCGCCGCTGGCTTTTATGCGCGGCAGAACGCTTAATGATGCCTTTATCATTTTGGATGAAGCGCAAAACACGACGATAGAGCAGATTAAAATGTTCCTGACCCGTCAGGGTTTTGGTTCAACGACGGTGGTTACCGGCGATATTACCCAGATCGATTTGCCCTCAGAGAAAATGTCCGGTTTGCGTCATTCTTTGGGCGTGTTAAAAAATGTAGAAGGCATCAGCTTTACTTATTTTGATGCACGCGATGTGGTGAGACATCCTTTGGTAAAACGTATTGTTTGTGCCTATGAAGATTATGAATCAACAACTAAGGCTAAATCGTGAACGACATTGAAATTCAGGTCGTTTACGAATCACCCGGACAGCCTGATTCACAACAGATTCAACTTTGGATTGACACTGCACTAGCTGATTTTAATCAAGATACCGAGATTGTGGTGCGAATTGTCGACGAACTCGAAAGTGCCCAGCTTAATGAGCAGTATCGTCATAAGTCTGGCCCAACCAATATTCTCAGTTTTCCAGTTGACGTACCTGAAGGTATTGAATTAAATTTACTCGGTGATTTGGTGATTTGCGCACCCGTTCTGGAAAAAGAAGCGCTGCAACAAAACAAGCTGTTAGCCAATCATTGGGCCCATATTATTATCCACGGCGTATTACATTTGTTAGGCTATGATCATCTTGAAGAGGATGAAGCCGAGCTTATGGAAAATAAAGAAATTAACATTTTAAACAAATTACATATCAATAATCCCTATGCGGAAGGCCAGCTAAATGAGTGACGAACAACCCCCAAGTAGAAACTCCCCTAATAATAAAGGTTGGGTCGATAAGATCATCCATTTACTGACAGGGGAGCCTCAAGATCAGGAAGATTTACTTGAAATATTAAGAGAAGCCCGTGAAAACCATTTATTGGATACCGATGCGTTATCCATGATTGAAGGCGTTTTGCAAGTATCTCAAATGCGCGTCAGGGATATTATGATTCCTCGCATTCAAATGGTTGTCGTACCCAAAGACGCTGAATTGGAACACATACTTCCACTGGTAACAGAGTTTGGACATTCGCGCTTTCCGGTTATTGACGGTGATCGCAGTAAAGTGGTTGGCGTTCTGTTGGCCAAAGATTTATTGGCTCGCGTACTGCAAAACAAAACACTCAAAGTGCATGAAATTATGCGGCCTTCCTGCGTGGTTCCAGAAAGCAAGCGTCTGAATGTATTGCTTAAGGAATTGCGCACTATTGGTAATCACATGGCCATTGTAGTTGATGAATATGGACAATCAGCGGGACTGGTAACGATAGAAGATGTGTTAGAGCAAATCGTCGGTGAAATTGAAGATGAACACGACGATCATGAAGACGAAGGCTATATTTTTCAGCGCAGTTCTAATGAATATATGCTTAAAGCCTTGACGCCCATGAATGAGTTTGACGAATATTTTTCCACGCAACTGTCAACTGATGAATACGATACCATAGGTGGTTTTATTGTCAGTCAATTGGAGCACATGCCCAAAAAAGGCGAAAGTTATATTGTCGATAAAATGAAATTTGAAGTAATCAGAGCCGATAGTCGACGCGTACATTTGCTAAAATTAAAAATAATAGAATAGTGAGGTTAAAGGTTAAAGGAGTAGATAATCCACTGATTTATAACTAAATTTAGATATTTTAGCCTTTGACCTTTGACCTTCAGTCTTTCACCTTAATCATATTTAATATATTTAAACCTTGGATCATCAGGAGTTCCCGGCAAAGCGCCGCCTTCTGTTCCAGGTTGCCACATGACCACATCTTCAATTTTACGGGCTAATTCAAAATCCTTATTGGTGATGCCTTTAGCGGCATGATTCATCAATTTGACGATTACAAAAGCATAAGAGACAGAAAGGTCCGGATGATGGAAGGCTGCTTCAGCCAAATGACCAATGGTATTAACAACCATCAAAGTTGCTTTCCAGCCGCTGGTTTTATATTTTCGTCGAATCCAGCCATTTTCAAGATACCAGTTTGGTAATTCTTCTTTTAAACGTTGCTCGACGTCTGAGTCAGAATAAGTTTCTTCATGTGTAATGTTTCTCCAGCCCATCTTTGTTGCCTCTATTGGATTATGAAAATAATTAAAGTAGCCGTTTAAAGCTTAGTTTTCAGGTTCAAGGTGAGTAGCATCGCACCCGTGTTGATAAAAAATAAATGATGGCTTAAAGGGCATGATGTCCAGATTTAAGGTCGTCGTATCTTGAAATTGTTTTAGAGGGTTTGCTACGCTCTCACGAAAGTTGGTAAACAATTGTTTAGTCAGTTGTTCCTGTGTTTCATCAGCGCCCAGGGCAAAGGGATTTTCATTCAAATTACTTGCATTGATGGCTTCCTGTAAAGCAGTTGTAGCAAAACTTTGAATTTTGTTTTCAAACTCACCAAAAACCTTTGTACCTTTTTCGCGTTTAATCCGCTCAATATCAGCAGAGTCTGCATAAATTAGAAAAGCACCCTTGGCACCTTGGGCTTCGTTTTTACAGGCTCCGCCGTCCATGACCCTGACCAGGTTTAATGTTTTGTTGTTTTTAACCAGAGTCATTGGAGGATTTTGTCCTGAACTTGGGGCTGTATTGTCGGTTATTGCCGGAGTTTTAGCGGGAACCGGTGTTACAGTAACTTCAGGTTTAATTTCCTGGCTCGAACATGCAGTTAAGGTGATCAATGCGCAGCAGATTAATAGTTGTAAACTTCTTTTCATAGATTATATGGCTTTGATAGGTTGATAGTTGTGGATACAAATTAAGGTTACTTATAAATGCCAATATACCATGACAACTACAGTTACAAATATAATCATTTTGGTGACGGAGAGCGTTCAGGTCTTTTACTTGAGCTTAGATTTTGACTGATTAAAAAATCACTTTACAAATTCTCCATAAGTCATTAAAAAGTGAACTTTAGGACAAAATTAATTACGACTATGAGAATATCTAAATCTAAATCTGTATCAGATAAATCGGTGTCTGAAGTAGATGCTGCTAAAAGCAAAGATGAAGCTGATCTTGACATCGATGGCTTCGATTTAGGCTTGGGAAGTGAGTACATTGCACTTCCAACCGAAAGTGAACTCGCCGCTAAAAAGTTGGCTGCTCGCAGGAAAATTGAACTGTATTGGGAGAAAAAGCGCTTGCAGGAACAACTCGGTGATTTTACTGACGAGGATATCGATTTTTAATCTGTCAGTTTTAACAATAGCAATAAAACAGGGTATTGTTTTTATTGCCAAGTAATATTTTTATGTTGCTTAACAGTCTGTTGGCTGGGTTTTACAAGTGCTGTAGCAGCCAGTTAAACCAGGCCAACAGATTATTCAAACTGGTTTATACATTTTTGGGTTAAAATTGTCATCCGTAAGTGTTTTTTCTTTTCTAAAATCTGGATGTCATGGTTTTTTTTACACCCGTTTCAGCAGTTAATTATTTCAAAAAAGCGATTTTGTTGATTTTTCTTCTTGGAGTTTTCAGCAGTGTGTCGGCTAATCAACCCAAATTTCTAATCCTTAATTATCACGACATACTCAGCGCAGAAGGCGCCAGAGAATCGCTTAACAAAATGGATGTTGGTGTTGAACATCTGGAACAGCATCTGATTTGGTTAAGTAAAAACGGTTATAAGATTGTCAGCGTACAAAATGTTTTCGATGCGGCTTCCGGCAAGTCATCATTGCCTGATAAAGCGGCCTTATTAACCTTTGATGATGGCTATCAGAGTTTTTATACGCGTGTTTTTCCGCTTTTAAAAAAATATCATTATCCAGCTACCGTTGCTCTGGTGGGCACCTGGATGGACGGTAATGTAACGGCTGAAGAACCAGGTAAGCCCTTGCTTACTTGGGACCAAGTCAGAGAACTGGTTCAGTCCGGTTTGGTAGAGATCGCCTCGCACAGCTATGATCTGCATAAAGGCATAAATGCCAATCCTCAAGCAAATAGTCAGGCTGCGGCTGTTACGCGTCTCTATGACGATCAGATGATGGTTTACGAAACCGATATTGAGTATCGTGACCGTATCCAGTTAGCGCTGCTGAAAAGTGCCGAATTTATCTTCCAGCATGCCGGTGTCAGGCCTCGGGTAATGGTGTGGCCTTACGGCGAGTATAATCAAATTGCCTTACAGGCTTCGCGTGATGCAGGAATGCCCATGACCATGGGCTTGATTGACGGCGTGAATACGCTGGCTGATATCAGCGCTTTGCATCGATTAATTTTGGTAGATAATCCTGATCTTGCCCAGTTTGTAGAACTGGTGACCATGCTTAGAGCTGACAGGATCTTACGGGTAGCGCATCTGGATATGGATTATTTATATGATGAAGATCCTGCGCAAACCCTGCAAAATCTTGATGCAATCGTGCAACGCATTAAAGACATGCGTATCAATACCGTTTATTTACAGGCCTATACTGATCCTGATGGCGATGGAAATGCTGATGCCTTGTATTTTCCAAATCGGCATTTACCGGTAAAACAGGATTTGTTTAGCCGGGTCGCCTGGCAATTAAAAACCGTAGCCAGAGTTAATGTTTATGCCTGGATGCCTATCATGGCTTACCACGACAAAGCACCCGAGTCCTGGTATGTTCAGGAATGGCGGGACGGCAAGGCGCAAAACTCCAGTCATATTTATACCCGGTTATCGCCATTCAATCCTGAAGCGCGTCAGTATATCGCTGAAATCTACGAAGATTTAGCCAAACATTGTAGTTTTGACGGTATTTTGTTTCATGACGATGGCATCTTGTCGGATTATGAAGACGTTTCTCCTTTGGCTTTGGCTTACACAAAACAAGTTTGGGGCATGCCTGATCAATTTGAAAAGTTACACGCTACCCCTAAAACTCGCATGGCTTGGGCGCAACATAAAACTGAATTGATTAACCAGTTTACAGACGAACTTGTCAGTCGGGTGAAGATATATAGACCCGGCATCAAGACTGCAAGAAACATTTATGCACTACCTTTATTGAAACCGTATAGTGAAGAATGGTATGCCCAATCGTTTAGCTCATTTTTAGCGCATTACGATTATGTTGCCATCGAAGCCATGCCTTTTATGGAAGAAGCGGAAAATCCCAAACAATGGCTAAAGGAATTGGTTAAAGCGGCGGCTAAAGAACCGGACGGACTTAATAAAACCGTGTTTGAATTGCAAGCCGTCAACTGGAAGACACAGGAGAGCATAGCAATGCCTGTTTTTATCGAGCAAATCGAACTGCTTAAAAAGTTGGGTGTCAGCCATATCGGTTATTATCCGGATAATGTTTTTGTGGATCAGCCTAAACTGTCGGACCTGAATAAACATTTTTCACTTCCTGCCCAGCCTTAAGCGGCTATGTTTTCATCGCAGAGGTAATGATAAGGATTGCCTCTGCCAAACATTAATATTATGAGCACAACATTACAAAATTTAAGCACAATCATACAAAGCCACTGGCATGAGATTGTTTCTCTTTGGGCACCGTTGGATGGCTCTATCGAAGGGTTTATTTATTACTATCCTTTGTTTATGGCTTACGTTTGGATGTTTGGTGCGATTATTTTTTATTTTCGTCATGAGTGGCGTCAACAGGGCAATACCGAACATTTACCTGAGTTAAAAGACTACCCGCCCGTTTCAATTTTAATCCCCTGTTATAACGAAGGTGAGAATGTTCGTGAAACAGTCGAAATCCTCATGCGACAAAAATACCCCAATTTTGAAATAATCGCCGTTAATGATGGTAGCAAAGATGACACTTTGTCGATCTTACAAGAGCTAGCCGAACAACATCCCAAATTGCGTATTGTCAATTTGCACACTAATCAGGGTAAAGCGATGGGCTTACGTGCTGCGGCGTTGCTGGCCAAAAGTGAAATTTTGATTTGTATTGACGGTGACGCTCTTCTGGCCCCGGAAGCGGTAGCGTGGATGGTGCGACATTTTCAGAATAATCCTAATGTAGGTGCTGTTACGGGCAATCCGCGTATTCGTAATCGTTCTACCTTATTGGGACGAATTCAGGTTGGCGAGTTTTCAGCTATTGTCGGCATGATCAAGCGCGCGCAACGCTCTTACGGACAAGTATTTACTGTGTCAGGGGTTATTGCGGCCTTTAGAAAGTCGGCTTTACATGAAGTCGGCTTTTGGAGCAATGACATGGTCACTGAAGACATAGACATTAGCTGGAAACTACAGCTGGCGGGTTGGCGGATTTATTTTGAACCCAATGCCTTGTGCTGGGTATTAATGCCCGAAACTTTGGAAGGCTTATGGAAGCAACGCGTCCGCTGGGCACAAGGTGGCACTGAAGTATTGCTGCGTTATTTTAGAGCGCAATTTCGGTGGTCTTCGCGAGGCATGTGGCTGTTATACGCAGAATGTCTGATCAGCATAGTCTGGGCCTTGTTGATACTGTTACATTTGCTCTATGCTCCCGTAGAGTTGTTTACTGAATCAACCAATGAGTCGTTACATGATCTCAGTCCCAACTGGACCAGTATGCTGCTGAGTTTGACCTGTCTTATTCAATTTGGCGTCAGTCTGTTCATAGATTCCCATTACGAATCCCGTACCGGTGGCGTTGCCCGCTATTATTACTGGATGGTTTGGTATCCAATCGTGTATTGGCTGATTAATGTCGGTACAACCATTGTAGGATCATTTCGGGCCTTGAAAAAGAAGCGTGGACAACGCGCCATTTGGGTCACCGTCGACAGAGGTTTACGCGCAAAATGAAAGAGTACATTATTAATGCGCCACAGTTGCAAAGCATTCAAAAGCGGGTAGGGGCCTTATTTGTCTGGTTTATCTGTTGGATAATGTGGGTTTATCTGCTGATTCCTTTAGTCACTTTGGGCAGTTGGGTGTTGGGCGACAGAAAGTTCATCAATGAAATGCGCTGGTTTGGCGGCTACAAGAGCCTGCTCGAATTGATGGAGATCTATTGTGTAACCCTGTTGGTCATGATTGCGCTTTGGTTATGCTGGGTTTCATTTCGTATTTTAAAAAGCAAAGTGCTCAGACCTGCGGCACATAAAATAGTTACTGATGGAGAGTTGTGCGAGTTTTATCAGGTAAAAATGCCTGACTTACAAAAGAGCCGAAACTCAAGAATGGTTACTGTTTATTTTGACGAGCATGGGCACATAATTCAACTGGAACCCTTGTAACTGGCTAACAACTGCCTTGCCCTGGACTGATTTATGGCAACATCATTTCAACCAATTTCACCCAGTAAGCCGCACCGACCGGCAATATCTCATCGTTAAAATCATAATGCGGATTATGCAGTAAACAGCTGTTTTCTGAAGAACCGTTACCAATCCAGATATAACACCCCGGTTTTTCTTGCAACATAAAGGCAAAATCTTCCGACCCCATACTGGGTATTGGTTGTTGATTAATACAAGACTCTCCAACAACTGCACTAGCGGCTTTTAACGCCATAGCCGTTTCTGCTTCGGTGTTATAAGTGACCGGATAGCCGGCATTTTCAGGGTTAAAGCAAATAGTAGTGCTAATAGCAAAACCGGCACAAACGCCCTCGACCAATTGCTTTATTTTATCGGCAATCATTGTTTGAACTGCGCCGCTAAAACATCTAAAAGTACCCCTCAAAACGACAGATTCCGGGATAGCATTCCAGGTATTGCCCGCATGAATCTGTGTGATGCTAACTACCGCTGAATCAGCCGGATTAACCGTTCTACTAACGATGGTTTGTAGCGCATTAATGACCTGAGCGGCTGCAACAATGGCATCACATCCTAAATGAGGCATTGCCGCATGGGTTGCCTGTCCGGTGAGAACGATTTCAAAACAATCAAATGAAGCCATCATTGCGCCTGCTTTTACTGCAAAATGACCGGTAGGAATATCCGGGAAATTGTGCATGCCAAAGACACAATCGGCTGGAAATTTTTCAAACAAGCCGTCATCAATCATTTGTTTGGCGCCCGCACGACCTTCTTCGGCAGGTTGAAAAATAAAATATACTGTTCCATCAAAATGCTGATGCCGGGATAAATAACTGGCCGCACCCAATAACATTGCAGAATGTCCGTCATGACCGCAGGCGTGCATTTTTCCGTCATGACAGGATTTATGGGCAAAAGTGTTTTGTTCCTGAATGAACAAAGCATCCATATCCGCACGCAACGCAATTTTTTTATCGCTGCTACCCGCTGAAAGTGTTGCCACAACTCCGGTCGTACCGAGTCCCTGGTGTACGTCCAAACCGAAACTGATCAGTTTGTCAGCAATAAATTTTGCCGTTAAAGTTTCTTCATAAGCCGTTTCGGGGAATTGATGCAGATGCTCCCGCCAGGATTGCATGTCGGTATGTAAAAGTTGTAATTCATTAGCTAGCGACATAAGGCAACCGGTTTTAATATTATTGGAGAAGATAGATGCACAAAAAGTTAGGCTGTGATTTTTCTCACTAACCGCCTAATTGACTAAGCAGTTTAGCCTAGAAATTATATTGAACCACTGGATTTTTCAGGATTAATGGACATTGTTTAGTCTTGGGGTATTATTCTAAATTATAAATTTAACTTTCAGGGTCAATAGTTGAGCATGTTAATTAAAACCAAATCAGATGTTTTAAGCAGTGAGATCACTGACCGGGCGGTTTTTGAAGCGCGTCGTGAATTTATCAAATCGGCAACCGTTTTATCTGCCGGGCTTATGATGCCTGATTTAGGGCAGGCGGAACCTGGAAAATATAAAGAAGTGCCGGTTGGCCCTTATTCCGCAACCTTACCGGTTAGTGCCCGGGAAGATGTAGCCGGCTATACCAATTACTATGAATTCTCGACCAACAAACAGGATTCAACCACCTTGGCCAGGGGCCTAAAGACTTCGCCCTGGAATGTGGAAATTTCCGGTGAGGTCGAAAAACCGGGTGTTTATCAGCTGGAAGATATTTTAAAAGACAATCTGCTACAAGAACGTATTTATCGTTTCCGGTGCGTCGAAGCCTGGTCTATGGTTGTGCCGTGGATCGGTTTTCCATTGGGCGAAATGCTCAAACGTTTCAAACCCACGTCAAAAGCCAGGTTTGTCGAATTTACCACGCTGTTTAATCCTGAAGTTATGGTCGGACAGCGCTCCAGTGTGCTGACCTGGCCTTATGTGGAAGGTTTGCGCATGGATGAAGCGATGCATCCTTTAGCGTTGATGGTGACGGGAATGTATGGTGATGAACTGCCCAACCAAAACGGTGCGCCTTTACGTTTGATTGTGCCCTGGAAATACGGATTTAAGAGTATCAAGGCGATTGTTAAAATTCGCTTTTCCGAAACTATGCCGGAAACCGCCTGGTATAAAAGTGCTCCCAGCGAATATGGCTTTTATGCCAATGTCAATCCCGAAGTCCCGCATCCAAGATGGAGCCAAAGCCGTGAGCGGGTGTTAGGCAGCAGTATTTTTACACCTAAACGTACTACCGAAAAATTCAATGGCTATGGAGAACAAGTCGCATCGCTTTATTCAGGTATGGATTTAAGCAAATACTTTTGATGCTGCCCGTTAAAACAAAGTGGGCGGTAATCAAAGTGGTTGTTTTTGTCCTGGCATTGACGCCTTTTCTGTTATTAACCAAAGCCGCAATGTACGATCAATTGGGAGCCAATCCCATAGAAGCCTTACATTTTGGTTTTGGTGATTGGGCTTTAAGGTTTTTGTGTATCGGTTTGGCCCTGACCCCGCTTAGAATAATATCAAACCAAAGCTGGCCGATTCGATTTAGACGCATGATAGGTTTGTTCGCCTTCTTTTATGCGTTAATGCATTTTCTGGTTTTTACCGTGCTGGATTTATCGTTGTCTTGGGAAGCCTTTAAAGACGAAGTCCCTAAAAGTCCTTATATCCTCATGGGCTTGTTGACCTTTTTGTTGCTGACTCCGCTGGCAGTAACTTCAACTAAAAACATGCAGAAAAGCTTGGGGCGTCGCTGGTTAAAACTGCATAGATTGATTTACGTTGCGGGTCTGACTGCTTCGATACATTATTTGTGGCTGGTAAAAGCGGATTATTCAGAGCCCTTGCTTTATGCAGGGCTTATCAGTGTATTGTTGGCAATACGCCTTGTGGTTTATTGGCGTAAAAAGTATAAAACTTAATGACTCTGATTAAATGCTGCACTTACGCAATCTTTGTATTGTATAGACAGGAAACAACCCATCAGACTTAGCGGGTGGTTGTTTATATTGAGCAACTTTTGTTTCCAGTGTCGCTAAGGTTTTAAGCTTTTCCTGCCCAAAAGTATACTGACGCTAATTGTGCTTTAAAATTAACGATTAATTTTTAATCCATAGTTCAAGCTTTTGGTTTTGATAAGGAAGCACTACCGTTCCGCATAAATGATACTCTTGTGGGAATACGGCTAATTGCCTGGGCATACTTGAATCATAACTCTCTGTATCCTGATTAATTCCGAGGATTGCTGAGCTTAAAACGGTCTTGTCAAAATGCGCTAATATCGGTTCAGTAGATAAGCGATCTTGTAATATAGGCATTCCAAGCGTTATGGTTTGTAAAATCAGTGACACTCCCGGAATGTTATAGAGTCCAATAAACTTTTCGTTCGGTTTAATGTTGCAGGTATCGGCTAGGTGTTTCAGTTTAAGGTAACTGTCTCGGGTCTCAGTATCGAGATTAATATTTCCTAGCAGAGGAATGTTTATAGGTGCATTTTGTTCAAAGAAAGGTCTATATTGTCTATAGGGCGCTCTAAAGCCATTTGTGACTATCTGTGATGTAACAATAGATAAAAAAACAACACCTAGCAAAAATCTGTCATTTGTTAAACCATAAACTTCCTTCGTATCAACCGCTAATAATCCAATTAATAGTCCCCAAGGTGCCAGACATAGAATGATTTGCACATGAAGCGGATTAAAGGTACCTATAGAGATAAAGATAGGGAGTAGCATCAGTATGGCAAATAAAAAATAAATTTTCGGCTGAAGTTGCCATTTTCGATTTATAGTTAATAGCGACAAGATAACGGCAACCAGAAGCGGTGCAGTCTGTTGCGCATATTTGTCCATCCCACCAAACAGATAGCCTTGGCTTACTATTATATAAACAAATACAACAAGGCCGATCAGAGCAAGCCAAGTACGTGGTCTGAAGGCATGCATTGCATAAATAAGCAAAGGGATGTAAAAATCAATGATCGTTAATTGTAAAAATTCCGACGTCTCACGAAAATAGCGAAGCAAGCGAACGGTAAAGGTTTCATTGGCGCCGAGCATGTAAACTAATGCACCTAATTTAAATTGCGCAAAAGCTTCTGCAAATGAAGTATGCAAGAGAATTAATATGGCTATAGTGGTAAGCATGCCTATGGCAAGGGCTAACATATTGAATAAAAGTATTTTAAAGGAGCGTCTAAATACGGTTAATATTGCACCTACGATTAAACAAGCAATCACGCCCGATGAGAATTTGGCAAGAAAAGTAATTCCGAGCGCTATACCTACGAATATTTGTATAAAAATTTGCAGCCAGTTTTTATTGATATTTAGTGTAAAAAAAGCAAGCCCCAAGGCAATATAAGTGCCTGACGCTGCTAATAAATTATAGGATGGCGTAAAAGGGACAAAGGCGTTATAGAGCAGCGCTCCAGTCAGACTGGAAGCCACGATAAATAGTAGCTGGTGATATTTAAGTTTACTATTAGCCAGTCGCTCAAAAGCATGGGCGACACCTAAAGCGAAAACAACAGAAGAAATCACTAAAATAGCCATTCCTAGTCCACGAAACTTAACTAAGCTTCCACTCAAATCCCATAAGATCGAGGTTATCCAATGCATGGCTGTGGCCCATACAACCACAGACTCCGGATGAATAGCGGCTGCCAGGTAATAGGATTCATCAGTCATATCCAAGCCACGGTTCAGTGACCATAGGCAATACGTTATCAGGATTGTAATGCTGCTAAAAATCCAGGTAACTATTATAAAATTGGATAAGCCTTTGTAATTTATCATGGGTATTTTTAATTGTATTTAATGCTTTTGTAGGTTTAGGGTATTTGCAATGATAGGTGTGATTTATAAATCACTCTGGTTTGATTCAGATGTAAACCACGTAGAATCATTTAAATGCTCGTCTAATTCTTTACCTGGAGCGCATTGTTCGGAGAAATAGCGCACAGCGTTGGGGCCTCCTTCTTTTAGTTGCATGTAGGTGCCGTAATAATATTCAAGGGCGTTTCTTCTTGCGATGTTATCAGGTACGCCCAATAACTTTGCTGTACGGTAGTTACGTTGGACGGATTCGCATTCAGTTATGGCTTCATTAAGTTCGCCGCGTACATGCATGCTTTCATGGGTAAGCGTATTCAGGCTGTGTAATTCAACTGGTTTGGCGCGTTCAGGGTGATCAATATAGTCCATTAATCTTTCGCACAAGGGAGGTTGGAATACTATTTCGCCGTCATTTGGGTTGGCGTGGCTGAAGGTGGGTTCTCTATCGAAAATGGAATCTAAAGCGGTGTTGCAATGAACTTTGGCGGGATGCGAGTCTGCCAGGACTGTGGCAATAGAGGATAAGTAGCGCTGAAAACGCCAGTAATGAAGTGGTGTCCAGGCAGATAAGATCGCCAATAAGAGTAAAATTGCCAGATAGGGTTTATATATTGGTGACGGTGGAAATCCATCATATTTTGGCTCAGCAATGCTTTGCTTAATTTCACGAAAAATTAACCAGCAGAAAAATAGTGATATCAAAATCCAAAGCATAATTAATTTATTGGGTTGTATTCGGCTAATAATCAATTTTTGCGGGTTTATGCCTTGTTAATCGAAAGCACTTTATACAACTTTCACGGTAAATTCTAGTATTGCCAAAATTAAAGCCATGGCATTTACTTTGCTGAGGATATAGCGGATGCGGCGTATTGCTAAGCTAAGTATCAGAATCAAGGGCCTAAAAAGTGGTAATGGGGAAAATCTTTAGATTGTTGTATTATTAAGGGTGTTTGAGGTACTGGCATTAATTTAACAACATTGATAAAAAGTTCGGTTTAGGTAAAAAATATGAATCATAAAAAAGTAGCAACTCGCGTAGAAAGCATCTCTATGGCTTCTGGTATTATCGCTGGTATTTCCGCTGCCGGTGCCACCATCGCTGCTCCCAGCGGTTTTGATACGCTTGGTGTTTTTTTGGGTATAACCAGCGAACCCTTAATCGTAACTGCTGCCCCTGTTCTTGGAATAACTGCCACTGTTGCGGGAACGCTATCTGGCGTGACTTACTTTTACTCTGCCTGGAAAAGCCGTCAAAATAAAAATAATGAACTTTAAGCGTAATAGAGTCTTATCTTGAAGGTCAGTAAGGTTTTTTCCAAAGATTTTATTGAAACTGCTGAAGGTCTGGTTTTTGCTGTGGTTGCTCACGGTTTCGAGCAGGGCAAGGTGTTGTGTTTTTTACGTTATATTTTGCAGGCTAATGCCTGGCAAAAAATTGCAACTGATGCGGCCAATGAGTTCTTACAACAGCAATATCCTGATTATCTGCATTATTCGCCGATTCTGGATTGCAATTTACATGCAGTTTGTACCGATGGTATTGTTAAACATCATCAACCAAAAATCAGGCTGCAAACGCTTTTAATAGCGACTCCCGCTGATAGTGTTGAAGAAGATTTATTACAGCTTTGTCAATTATTCAAGGAGCACGGTCTGGATTTGACTCAGCTTGGTATTACCGGTTCAGTGTTAATCGGTGTGCAAAATCCGGGTTCTGATATTGATCTGGTTTGTTACGATAGGGAGGTTTTTCACCAATGTCGTGCCATTACAGAGCTGTTGATTCAGCACAATAAATTGCAGGGGCTGAATGATCAGGATTGGCAGCAGTCTTACCAGCGCAGGTCCTGTGCTTTAAGTTTTGAGGATTATGTCTGGCATGAGCAGCGCAAATGCAATAAAGCCGTCATTAATGGGCGCAAATTTGATTTGAATTTCATTAATTGTTCCAGCGATCTAAAGCCGGTTAATTATCAGAAAATTGGGCCGGTAACGGTGCAGTGCAAAGTAATAAACGATTATTACGGGTTTGATTATCCCGCTAAATTTGAAATCGACCTTCCGCAAATTGGTTATGTTGTCAGCTTTACTGCAACTTATACGGGGCAGGCTCTTTGCGGTGAAACGATTGAAGTATCCGGTATTCTGGAACATTCAGCTCATGGTGAAAAACATATTGTGGTTGGTTCAAGCCGAGAAGCGCCCGGTGAATATATTAAGGTTCTTAAATGATAAAGCTGACTGATTTTTCAGCGGTCATTTTTGATATGGACGGCCTTGTTTTGGATACCGAGAGTACTTATTGTATCGCCTGGCAGAAGGCTGCAAGGTCTATGGGTTATGAGTTTACAACGGAATTCTGTTTGTCGTTTTCAGGCTTGCATTACTCTGACGTGGAACTTAAGCTGATTGACTATTGCGGAACTGATTTTAATCTGCAAACCTTTAATTCTTTAAGTGGCGACTGTTGGCGTGATCATGTTTATGTTCATGGGATTACAATTAAAAGCGGATTTTTTGATCTGCTAAAGCTGCTAATAAAACATAATATACCTCATTGTCTGGCAACTAACAGTGGCTCTAAAAATGCGCTGGAATGTCTGGAACTGGCCGGGATCAAAGAGGTTTTTTCTTTGATCCTTACACGAGACGATGTACAGAACGGTAAGCCGGAACCCGATATTTTTATTAAGTCTGCGGAGTTGTTAAAAGTCGATATTAACAAATGCCTGGTTCTGGAAGATTCTCATGCGGGCATAGTAGCAGCAACCAACGCAGGCGCTTTTGCTGTGTTGATACCGTCAACTGAAACAGTTGATCCAGCGACTGTTAATTTATGCAATCTGATGGTGTCTGATTTAACGCAGTTAACCGATGTGTTGCTCCAATCATTAAATTAGTATCCTGAAAACGCCAACGCTGGTGATATTTCTCTTTAAGTCGCTTCAATTTTTGTTGTGCTGTTATTGGGATATTTAAGATGCGCTCAGCTTAGCTCGCAGACTACAGGTCATTCATGTATAATTAGTGCAATTTTTTGCAGCTTAAATCAGCATAACCTTGATTTCTCTAAATACTAAAGTTTCAGTCATAGCTCCTGCCAGATTGCATATGGGGTTTATTGATTTAAGCGGCTCTTTGGGTCGCCATTTTGGCAGTATTGGTATTGCGCTTAATGAAATCAGTACAAACTTGTCACTAAGCGGCGCAGACCAACTTACTATTTCGGGGCCGGCAGCACAACGGGCAGAAAAATGTCTTTCACTGTTGTGCGAAACGCTTAAAGTTTCCGATAAGCTCAATATCACTATAAGTTCTGCAATTCCGGAGCATGTTGGCTTAGGGTCTGGAACACAACTGTCTTTGGCCATTGGCGCGGCACTAAACGAGTTTTATGGCTTGGGACTGACTGTCCGCCAAATCGCCGCTTTGACAGACCGAGGCTTACGTTCAGGAATTGGTATCGGTGTTTTTGAACAAGGCGGACTGGTTGTCGATGGCGGTCGCGGTGAAAAAACTATTACACCACCTGTACTTGTCCATATTGATATACCTGAGGACTGGCGTTTCATTCTGGTTTTTGATCGACGCGGACAGGGGTTGCATGGTCAACAGGAAATCCAGGCTTTTAAAAAATTACCTCCTTTTCCCCAATCGGAAGCGGCACGCTTATGTTATTTATTGTTGATGCAGGGTTTGCCGGCAGCGGCAGAAAATGACATTAACAAATTCGGTGATGCCATTACGCAATTACAGCGCTCAGTGGGTGAACATTTTTCCTCGGCGCAAGGCGGTATTTTTACCAGTCCTGAAGTTGCACAAGCAATGCAATGGCTACAACAACAAGGTGCTGTCTGCATCGGGCAGACTTCCTGGGGGCCCACCGGATTTTGTGCGATCGATGGCTCCAAGTTGGCAGAATCGATTGCCGAGCAGGCCAGACTAACCTTTATGGCTATTGAAAACTTAAGCTTTACCGTTGTCAGCGCCAGAAATAGTGGCGGGGATGTTTCCGTAGAACACTAGTTTGGAAATGTTTTTAATAGTCGCCAATTCCGGCCGTATGCTGGCGGAAGCAGCAAAAAAAGCAAACTTTATTCCGCTGGTTATTGATGTTTTTGCTGATCTTGACACACAAGAGTATGCAACGGCTTATCGACAAGTCAAATCATTGTCACTTGCTGACTTGGTGCCTGCTGTAGATTTTTTTATTGAGCGCTACGCTGTTACGAAGGTCATCTACGGTAGTGGCTTTGAGTGCTATCCGGAAAGCCTGTTTTATCTGAACAGTCGTTTGGAGATACAGGGCAACACAGCTGAAGTTTTTGCATGTTTACTAGATAAGCCCGTGTTTTTTTCAGTCCTGGATGGTTTAAATATTCCATATCCTGAGGTTGTTTTTAATCCGCCAGATTACGCTACTGACTGGCTTGTTAAACCGATGCAAGGGCAGGGCGGTGTTGGGATTACCTATTATCAGGCTACCGATTCTATTAAGGAGTCGTTTTACTGGCAAAAGTTTCAAGCAGGCGTGCCTCATTCAGTGCTGTTTCTGGCTGATGGAAAAGACGTGCAAGTGATTGGTTTTAACCGGCAATGGTCAGTGCATTTAAATGATACGCTAGCGTTTATTTTTTCAGGGGTCATTAATAACGCAGAACTACCCGCTGGTGACAAGCAAAAGATAATGGTTTGGCTGAAGCAGTTGGTTTTTGTGTTTGGTCTAAATGGCTTGAATTCGCTGGATTTTATTTTTACAACTGATTGTTGTTATGTCCTTGAAATTAATCCCAGACCTTCTGCCAGCATGCAATTATATGATGATAATTTGCTGGTCAGACATGTTGATCTCCTGTTATTTGAGCCAATCCTGTTGAATAGTTATACCGGCTATCAAATTGTCTATGCCGACAGTGATATTACCATTCCTGAGCAATTTATCTGGCCCGATTGGTGTAGCGATTTACCCAAGGCAGGCAATATCTGTCACACAGGGCAACCGATTTGCAGTATTATTGCCCACCAAAACGAATCCCAGTCAGTTGCCAAACAGCTTCTGACCCGACAACAACTTATCATTAATAAACTTCAAAGGTTTTGACTCTTATGGAATATACCGCCAGTGTTAACAAATTAACCCAGCCTCTGGTTCAGCATTTGCTTGATAATGCAGACAAATTACGTTTAGGCGTGGAAAAGCTGATCAATGGCTGCACCATTATTGATGCGGGCATTAAGGTGCCTGGTGGTATCGAAGCGGGACGTATTATTGCCGAAATCTGCCTCGGCGGTATGGGCACGGTATCAATTAGTCATAGTTCTTATACCGAAAACTGGCCATTATCGGTTAACGTTCATACCGGAAATCCTGTTTTGGGTTGCCTGGGTAGCCAATATGCAGGCTGGAGTTTATCCCATGAAAAATATTATGCGTTGGGTTCAGGTCCTGCACGGGCTATGGCTACCAAGTTAAAAAACGATAAACAAGAACCGGTTGAAGAGTTATATAAAGAACTGGATTATCAGGACAGCGCTGAATCTACGGTTCTAGTAATCGAAAATGATGCAATTCCACCTGTGGAAATTGTTGAAAAAGTTGCAGCTGCCTGCAAGCTTGATCCCTCAAAGTTAACTATTATTGTTACGCCAACCAGCAGTCTGGCCGGTGGTGTGCAAGTGGTCGCGAGAGTTCTGGAAGTGGCTATGCATAAGGCTCATGCCTTGCATTTTCCGTTGGAGAATATTATCGATGGTAGCGGCAGCGCACCGATTTGTCCTCCGCACCCTAATTTTGTGAAAGCGATGGGGCGTACCAATGATGCAATTTTGTTTGCCGGTCAGGTGCATATTTTTGTAAAGGGTAGCGACGAAGCGGCTGAAAAACTGGCTAAGGAATTACCCAGTTCAACATCAAAAGATTACGGTAGACCGTTTGCCGAAATCTTTAAACAATATGAATATGATTTCTTTAAAATTGATGCCATGTTGTTCAGTCCAGCCAGTGTTATTGTAACTGCAGTTGAGTCCGGCAAAAGTTTCCGTGCCGGAAAACTGGATAATGCCTTACTGGATCAATCATTTGGTCTGTAGTAAATCAGCGTGGGTCGTATTGCCTTATTTACCGATGATCCTGGTTGGCATGGCAAGCAATTAAGCTTGGCTTTTGCCCATCGGGGGTATTCTGTTGACTATGTTTCGCTGACACAATGCCGGTTTACAATTGAACCGGGTCAGTTACCGCTTTTTATACCCGGCTTTGAACAGTCGTTGCCTGATGGCGTTTTTGTGCGTGGCGTACCCGGTGGTTCACTTGAAGAAGTGGTTTTGTATCTGGATTTCCTACATGCTTTAAAAGTAATGGGGATTCCGGTTTACAATGATGGACACGCCATCGAACGCAGCGTAGACAAGGCTATGACCAGCTTTTTGTTGCATCAAGCTGGATTGCCTACTCCAGTAACTTGGGTATTGCGCGATCGTGAAGAGGCGTTAAGGATTGTAGAAAATGAATTGAATCAGGGTAATTTGCTGATCAGCAAACCTTTGTTTGGTTCTCAAGGTGAAGGAATACGTCGCCTTGAGAAAATGACCGATCTATTTTGGCTGACCAACAGTCAGGGTGTTTATTATCTACAGCGCTTTGTGCATTGCGAAGGGAATGGTTATTCGGATAATCGCGTCTTTGTTATTAACGGTGTTGCTGTTGCTGCGATGCGTAGACGCGGGACATTTTGGCTGAATAATGTTGCTCGTGGTGCGACCTGCGAGTTGATCGATTTGGAACCTGAAATGGTTGAATTGGCGATTAAGGCGACGAGTGTATTGGCGATGGATTATGCCGGCGTTGATATCATTCGTGACCGGGAAGGGCGCTGCACAATCATTGAAGTTAACAGTATACCGGCCTGGAAAGGTCTTGAAAGCGTTTGCAAATTCAATATTGCAGAACTGATGGTCGATGATTTAATTACACGCAAGTTGGGGAATACATAATGTATGTTTCGCCTAAAGAGCTTTGTGAACTTTATCGGCAAGCTTGTGACGTTGATGTGCAGGCATTTAAACCCGGCAACGTAAGTGTTTATGCGGATGGTCATGATATGACTGTCGCTGATTTTAGGCTGAGCGCCGAAGTCAGTGCTGCTCCGCTTTGCAATCCTGAATACTGTTTGGGCGAAAAAATTTATTACGCGGTTAAAGCAACCCGGGAAGCGGTAGGCTGCAATACCAATTTAGGAATTATTTTACTTTGTGCGCCATTAATTCAGTCTATTAGTTACAAGTCATCGGTATTAACTTTAAGGCAATCTGTATGTAAGGTGATCAATGAATCGACAATAGACGATGCTGATTGGGTTTTTAAAGCCATATCTTTGGCTTCACCGGGTGGTTTGGGTCAGTCTGACGAGCAGGATGTAAATCAAAAGGCATCGGTTACCTTGCTTGAGGCTATGAAGATAGCCAGTTTTAAAGATCTTATCGCTCTTCAATACTTAAACGGCTATGAAGATATTTTCAATTTCGCAGTTATAAGGTACAATGGCGCTTCAAATAGGTTGAACGACAGGAATTGGGCTGCGACATCAGTTTATGCTGAGATGCTAAGTCAATATCCTGATAGTCATATCGAAAGGAAATACGGAAATCAGTACACTGAGTGGGTAGCTACTAAAATGGCTCAACTGAGTGAGGAGCTACTAAAAACTGATAATCCTGAGCAATTAAAGCCTATGCTTTATGCTTTGGATCAGGAGCTTAAATTGTACGATGTAAATCCGGGTACTACCGCTGACATGATTGTTGCGACAGTATTAACGACATTTTTAGAGGATCTTAATCAGTAACTTAACTGTTACTAATAGGGCTTCAAAAAGTATTTGTTTAAAGCAAATAAGGAGACATTTAAAGTGTCGATAGTAGATTCAATTTTTTCATTTTTTTCTTCACAGGGGACAATAAGCATGGCTAAAATCAATAAATTATGTGTTGGCGAATCTTTAATCGGCGAAGGCAACGAAGTTGCTCATATCGATTTGATGGTAGGACCACGTGGTTCTGCAGCTGAAACTGCATTTGCAAACTGCTTGACTAACAACAAAGACGGCTTTTCTAGCTTGTTGGCTGTTGTTGCACCAAACTTGATGGTTAAACCTGCTACTGTTATGTTTAACAAAGTAACAATCAAAGGTGCTAAACAAGCTGTTCAAATGTTTGGACCAGCACAACGCGGTGTTGCTATGGCTGTTGCTGATTGTGTAGAAGACGGTACAATCCCAGCTGCTGAAGCTGATGATTTATTCGTATCAGTTGGTGTATTTATTCACTGGGCTGCAGAAGACGATGCTAAAATCCAACAATACAACTACGAAGCAACTAAAGAAGCTTTGAAACGCGCTATTGCTGGTTCACCTACTGCTGCTGAAGTTGTTGCTGCTAAAGGTACTGCTGTACATCCATTTGCTGCTAACTAAGTTTAAACTTAGCTTTCACGAATGATAAAAATACCCTGCTAGTCGGGGTATTTTTTTGCCTGAATTTTGCTTATATCCTCTGCTTTAATCGCACCTGAATGTAATGCGCTTGCAACCAAAGCCTGACGTATCCCCACCTCACCTAAAGCCAATAAATCTTGATTGTGTCTGATG
Source organism: Methylococcaceae bacterium (assembly GCA_947505055.1). The sequence continues at coordinate 31,872 of CANNLO010000002.1, forward strand.
CCACCCGCGGCAATAAAATTTTTATGTGGGTATTGCCGACAATACTCACTTAATTTGACAAAATCCGGACCGACATTGCTGCCCACTCGCTCCAGAGTCATAATGATAATGTTGTTAGGCCAGAAATTAGGTTTAGAGAAAAGACTGGAGGCACCCAGCGCCGCAGATTTTAAATAATCCAGCGAAAGTATAAAGTTGTTTTGGTATGTTTGTATTTCTGAAACAAACTCGTTTTGATAGGACTCACTACCCAAGACCGGCAATACATTTCCAGAGGTTAGCTGATTATATTTCTGATAACCTCGATCAATCCAAAAGTTTATTTGAGGGAATTGGGTTAATACGTTATTTAACAAATGATTATTATCTCCCTGATTGGTAATCGCATTTAAATCAGCAATATAAAAAGTATCAAACGCATAGATACCCAAAAACGCTTCGATAACCTGAATAACATCAGATGATTTACATAAAGGGGTGTTGATGGGTTGATAGTTCTGACGATGACCTTGCCGGGCGTGAACAACTACGCCATCTTTAAAATCAATGACCGGGATTATTTTCATGAAGCCTTATGGATGGATGGTACAATATTGAGTTATATTTTATAAGCAATAGTAACAACTCGTGAAAATTCTGATTTTTGAATATATCACCGGTGGCGGTTTTAACAGGCAAGTTTTACCCGATTCGCTGAGTAGTGAAGGCCGATTGATGTTAGGAGCGTTGCTTGATAATCTTACCCGATTAGAAAATATTGAACTGACAGTCATGCTCGACTGGCGTTTAAGCGATTTAATCAGCAACAATTTGATCAATACCGTTATCATCAGCTCAGAGCAGGATAGCAGTGAAGAGTTTCAGCGCCTGGCAAATCAGGCCGATATTATCTGGCCAATAGCTCCGGAATTCGACGGTATTTTACAACAGCTATGTGAAACGGCATTTGCACTGGGAAAGATTGTATTAAGTTCATCAGTAGAAACAATCACCATTGCCGGAAACAAATTCAAAACGTATGAATTGCTTAGTCAAAATCATATTACTACTGTACCAACAAAAATATTCAATCCTCTGGTAACCGTTGAGTCGGACGCAGAATGGATCATAAAACCCATAGACGGGGTAGGTTGTGTTGACAGTTATATAATTACGAAGCCACAAGATCTTAATAAGATCATCTCATATAAAAAAGAATATATCATACAACCCCATCTTTATGGAGCTAAAACCAGTTTGTCCTGTTTGTTTAAACAAGGTCGCGGCTGGTTGGTTTGTGCAAATTTACAGAATTTTGATATTATTAATAATCAATATCACTTAGCAGAAATTGTAGTTAACCATCATCCAGATCCAGGTCATTATCAACCCTTGATAGATCATATTGCACTTACATTACCCGAATTATGGGGTTACGCAGGCATTGATTTAATAGAAACCACCGAGCAAACCTGGGTGCTTGAAATTAATCCCAGACTCACCACTTCATTTGTCGGCATTTACGATGCTTTAGGGATTAACATTTCCGAAACCGTTTTACAATTGCTTGATGGCGATCCGATACTGAAACCTCTATTTAAAAAAACCATTTCTATACAAACACATGCAAGTTAATACTATAGGTTGGGATGTAGGTGGAGCTCACTTAAAAGCAGTTGTAATTAATAACGACGGTAAAATAATTGCAGTTTATCAACAACCTTGTCCTTTGTGGAAAGGTCTGGACCAACTGCAAAATGCTGTAAATACTATATTAATGGCTTTACCAGACCAAAATTATCGTCATGCGATTACCATGACTGGAGAACTGGTTGATTTATTTGATAATCGGGAGGAGGGCGTTAAACAGATCATTCAAACCATGATTGACTTGTTATCAGCATCAAAAATTTATATTTTCGCAGGCTTAACTGGCTTGCTTGAACCCTCACAAATTGAAACAAATCATTATCCTTTAATCGCTTCAGCAAATTGGTTGGCTAGCGCCATGTTTACAGCTAAAAAGTTGGGTTGCGGGCTTTTTGTTGATTGCGGCAGCACTACCACCGATATACTTCTTTTAAATGACGGACAAGTGGAAGCTAAAGGCTATACCGATTATGAGCGCTTAGTTTCTGAAGAGTTAATTTACACAGGGGTTATTAGAACGGCAGTCATGGCCGTTACACAGACATCAATAGATCAGGGTAAAAAGATCGGGTTGATGGCCGAATATTTTGCGACGATGGCGGATGTTTATCGCGTTACCGGAGAACTTAATGAGCTTCACGATCAAACCGATACAGCCGATGGCGCAGAAAAATCAATACTCGCCAGTGCAAGAAGGCTTTCTAGAATGATCGGTTGTGATTTTTATGCTGAAGAATTAATGCGTTGGCAGTATTTTGCAGAAAATATCCGTGCTCAGCAAATACAGCAAATACAAAGAGGCTGTGAGATTCAATTAGCCAGACAGCACTCGCCAGAGGTTGCTCAGTTGCCTCTAATTGGCGCCGGTGTAGGGCGATTTCTTGTCAAAGGGATCGCAATGAATTTAGGTCATCCGTATATGGATTTTTCTGATTTATTACCAGTCACTTCGCAGGAAATGACTATGGCTCCAGCCGATTGTGCACCTGCCGCAGCATTGGCATATTTAGCGTTATATTAATTTGAAATATGACTAATTATGCTTTATCAGCAAATGAATTAGGAATACAGGCTGTATGTTTATACTCGTAAGTTCATGCAAAACTTTTTTTAGCCAAATGTTGTTTGTGCCATTCGTCTAAACAAAACACATTGAGTTAGGAAGAAATGCCTGTCTTTGCCTGAGCGTATGCGGGTAGTATCACAATATATCATTTTAATGCTTAATTTAACATAATATACATTATGCGAAGTTTTATATAGCTAATTATAAACCCTTGGACATTTTGTTAGACCTTAATTAAATGTCATTAAAAATCATGGTTATTTCTAAGCTTTGCCGCACAACTATTGACTGGGTTCAGCCGGATCTTCAGTAATTGATTTTACGACTCTTTTTGTTCCCCGACCTATAGCCTTAACTGTATCACGTGAGCCATGTCCAATATCTGTGGTAACATTTTTTGTTGTATGACCTATTGATTTGCCAGCTTCTTTGAATTCAGAACAAGCCGGCAATAGACACAAGATTGTCAGAAATGTAAATTACTTGATCATATCATGCTAACCCTTTAATCAATTTTAATAGATAATCTGCTTACTAGAGAAACTCTAGCCACATAATAGTCTACTACCTTGAGTACAGGAAATAATTTCATCGGTTATTAATTTGAGATGAAGTTTGAACGCATTAGATGTGCCTAAAGCGGATACCCATGGTATGTATCAAATGATGACGGGGGTATTGTTGGTTGGTTTTTTCTGTACTTTCTACATTCAGGTGATCTATGAAAAACATCATCTTAAGTATATCGAGTTAGAAGCTGCATAAACTATGGCTGTGGGAGTGTGGAGACAACCTATTGTTGTCTCCACGAAAAACTAAATAGTTTTAATTCCTTTAAATTTCATCAAACACTTGTTTAAGATTATTTCTTTTTCTTTGGCTTGGATTTAACAGCCGGCTTTTCAATAATTTCTTTTGGCTTATAGTCAGGTGCAATACTGATCAAAACCGTCAATAAGGCCGCAACATAAGGAACCGCTTGTACTGACAATATCGCAATCCATAATTTGCCGCTAAAATTATCGAAATGTTCCAATGAAGCCATCATACCGATAGCCACACTTAACAATGTCAATAAAAACAATTCCTGTCTAATGGTGACCAGACCAACGAATAAAGCACTGTGTTGTTCAAACTTTGGTGTCCGCATAAACGGCTTGCCGGAAGTAAATAAGCCTTGAATAGTACCCTTCGCGACAGTATGCGTTAGAGCCAAACCTGACAACGATGCGCCCAAGGAGTGCCAAACTGAGCAAGGAACACGCGCTTGGTATAGCCATAAGCCACGGATAATCTTAAAGCTGAATATTCCGACTGTCGGCATTAAAAATGCGTTGGCTGGAAGTTCACTGTGTATAGGATCATAGAGTAAAACCGCTGTTAACACTAAGCTGGTCATGGTAAATACCAGCGCAAGCGCATCTGATATCCATGGTAGCCAACCGGCTATAAAATAATAGCGTTGCGCAGGCGTCAACGTGGGTTTTGCTGAAGGCAAAAAACTGCGCCAATGTGCCTTTATAATTTGCATGGCCCCATAAACCCAACGGAAACGCTGCGTCATATAGCCAGACATTGTGTCGGGCATAACGCCGCGACCAAACGAGTCTTTGACATAGACCGAATCATAGCCCGCTTCATAAAGACGTAAACCCAACTCGCTGTCTTCGCAGATACACCATTCAGACCATTTACCGACTTCCAGTAAAGCCGATTTCCTGATCATGGTCATGGTGCCATGCTGAATAATGGCGTTATATTCGTTGCGTTGAACCATGCCGATATTGAAAAAACCGGCGTATTCCCAATAACAAAACGATTTAAACGCATTTTGGTCGCGGTCGCGATAGTCCTGTGGTGACTGGATAAAACCGACATTTTCATTGTCAAAATAAGGCACCATGCTGTTAAGCCAGTCAGGCGACAATATATAATCGCTATCGATAACGGCAATAATTTCAGCATCAGGAGCGGTTTTTTCAAGTGCATGATTGATTGCACCCGCTTTGAAGCCTGGCCAGTTTTCCAGATGGAAAAATCTAAATTTTGGCCCCAAACGCTCACAATCTTCACGTACCGGTTCCCAAATAGCCGGATCTTTGGTGTTGTTGTCCATCACCAGAACTTCCAAATTTGGATAATCAACTCTGTCAAGAGCCTCTAGCGTCATACGCACCATGTCGGGTGGTTCATTATGAATCGGTAAATGTAACGATACCTTGGGGTATTTAAATTCAGGTGAAGGTTTTAACGGCTCGAAGGTTCTGGCCGTTTTTCGATGCCAGATGACTTCAGCTATTTCCAGGCTTTCAATTAATAATATGATAGCTGCGAGTATCTGCATCAAGATCAGAATACCCCAAAAGAAAATTGTCAGATTGGTTTGGTACTGTTGAGCACCTATCGAAACAGACCAGAAAATCGTTGATACGGCAAGGTTGGCTATAAGTCCGAAAAACACCATACCCGGCAGTTTCAAGCTTCGACGGGAAATCAAAAACAAGCCCATTAAGACAACACTGAAAACAGCCGCCCCGGTTGCCCAATGCTCCCAGTTGGGCATTGCGATAACATCGCCATCCATTGGATACTTGGGTTCTCTATCGGCATTAAAAATCCCCCAATAAGCACCTGCCGAGCCTTCCAGAGACCTCTTCCAAGGCTGATCAAAGGCCTCAACGATGTAATAAGTGACTTTTTCAACATCAGCCCGATTAAGAAATTCACGCAAGAATTTTGCCTGATTCGATACTGAGGCGGTAGCGTGCTTAAACGGTTGGCCATCTGAGGGCCAGCCAACTTCCGTGATAACAATAGGTTTGTTTGGATAGGCTTGCTGCACGTCATGGTAGCGGTCGAAGACATAATCTACAGCATCTTCCGCAGCGATTCCTTCCCAATAAGGCAAGATATGAACCGCTATAAAATCAACTTCTGCAACCAACTCGGGATGCTTAATCCAGACATCCCAAGTTTCAGATGTACTGACCGGGCGCCAGGTATTCTTTTTTACTTCGCGGATATATTCGATCAACTGGTCAGTAGTAATTTCTGCCCGTAACAAAACTTCGTTACCCACCATAACGCGAAGAATTTTAGGATTATTCTGACGTATGACCTTAATTAATGTTTCAATTTCCTGACGATTCTTTTCAAGGTTTCCGTCAATCCAGGCACCCACTGTGGTATTGAGATTGTATTTGGCGGCTAGCTCAGGAATCTTGTCCAAACCTTTAAGGACACTGTAAGTTCTTACCGCGTGAACTTTATTGGCCAATAAACTTAGGTCATGGTCAATATCCGCTTCACTTGGAAAGGTATCGCTAGTTTGGGTATCCTGTTCTCGCATAGGGTCAAAAGTGACGCCCATGGTGGTTTTGGTCCAAGGTTGCAATTGCAAGGGATTGTTCACATAACTCCAGATACTGAAGTTAATAAAGACGAGTAGAGCGAGTGCAATGACTGAAACTATCTTGGTTTTCATTTGGTTGCTCGATTATTCTGCTAGACTGGGACTAATATTAAATTAATTGGGAGAACTAAAAATCTAATGTTGATACTACAAGCCGGAACTCCTTACTTAATATCAGTTATTGAATAGATTATAAATTAGATCACTTTAAATTTTTAAATTGACCTTTTAAATATTACAGCTATTTTACAGTAGCTTATTATTGGAACAGCTTAGGCTGTTTTAACAGTCCAAGCGTCCATTCGGCAATTTAAGCTTTCTTTTTAATGTAAAGATCAGTGATTGAGCCGGTAATCATTTCTGCAGCCATAGCAAAGGTTTCAGATAGCATCGGATGTGGATGAATTGTCAAACCAATATCTTCAGCATCTGCGCCCATTTCAAGAGCCAAAACTGCTTCTGCGATTAAATCACCGGCATTGGGACCGACCATCCCTGCCCCGAGTATTCTGCCAGTCTCCTTATCGCAGAGTATTTTGGTCAGACCTTCTTTGCGTCCCAAACATAAGGAGCGCCCACTGGCTGCCCAAGGGAAAGAGGCTTTGTCGTAAGCAATACCTTGTTCTTTAGCCTGATTTTCAGTTAGTCCCATCCAGGTAACTTCAGGGTCGGTATAGGCTACAGAAGGAATGGTTAAGGCGTCAAAGCCGGCTTTATGTCCCGCAGACACTTCGCCTGCAACCTTGCCTTGGTGAGTAGATTTGTGTGCCAACATTGGGTTGCCGACGATGTCGCCTATTGCGAAAATATGCGACACGTTGGTGCGTTGCTGTTTATCAACAGCGATAAAGCCTGCTTCATCGATATTAACGCCAGCCAGTTCTGCACCAATAAGCTTTCCGTTAGGTCTACGTCCAACTGCTACCAACACGGCGTCAAACAACTCTGATTCCGGAGCGCCCTTCCCTTCCAATGATACTTTAAGTCCATCCGCTTGCGCTGCAATGTCAGTTACTTTGGTTTGTAGCCAGATGTTTTTGTATTGTTTTTTAATTCGCCGATACAGCGGAGTGACCAAATCGTTATCACAACCAGGAATGATTTGATCCATCAATTCAACCACGCTGATTTCAGATCCCAGCGCATGATAAACTGTTGCCATCTCCAGGCCAATAATACCACCACCGACTATCAGCAGTTTTTTTGGAATTTCTTTTAACTCCAGCGCATCGGTAGAATCAAGTAAACGCGGATCATCGTTAGGGAAAACAGGAATTTTAGTAGGATGAGAACCGGCAGCAATAATCGCCTGTTCAAAATTAATCATTTTTATACCCGCTTCAGTTTGCACCTCAAGCGTGTTAGCAGAAGCAAATTTCCCTATTCCCTGAACTAAAGTGATTTTGCGCTGTTTTACCAAACCCGCCAAACCATCACTTAAGCTTTTGGTAATACTTTCTTTCCAACTACGAATCTTGTCAATATCAAGACTCGGCTTGCCAAAACTAAGCCCATGCTGTTCAAATTCATCAGCTTCATGAATGATTTGCGCAACATGCAGCAAAGCTTTTGACGGAATACAACCTACATTAAGACAAACACCACCAAGTGCAGGATAGCGCTCGACCAATACCACCTGTTTGCCTAAATCTGCAGCACGAAAAGCAGCGGTATATCCACCGGGGCCACCGCCCAATACAACAACCTCAGCCTGTATCATAGATTCATTAATCGCTGGATTAGCGTCCATTTTATTCCCCTGATTAAACTTAAATTAAAGCAACAAGCGACGAATATCGCCCAGATACTGTTTGAGGGTCGCCATAAATCGAGCTCCTTCCGCGCCATCAATGACACGATGATCGTAAGTCAGATCAAGCGGCAATATCAGGCGGGGAATAAACTCTTTGCCATTCCAGACTGGTTGCATTTTGGCTCGGGTTACCCCTAATATGGCAACTTCCGGTGCATTAACAATCGGCGTAAAAGCTGTGCCGCCGATACCGCCAAGACTGGAAATAGTAATACAGCCACCTTGCATATCAGCAGGCATCAGTTTACCCAAACGGGCTTTATTGCTTTTCTCGGCCAACTCAACAGACAATTCGTTAATGCCTTTACGATCAACATTGCGTAATACCGGCACGACTAAACCGTTAGGTGTATCGACCGCTATTCCCATATTGAAATATTTCTTGAGTAGCAGTTTTTCGCCATCGACAGACAGTGAAGCATTAAACTGGGGAAACTGCACCATTGCAGCGGTCAGGGCCTTAATGATAAAAATTAAACCAGTGATTTTTATGTCATCCTTGGATTTTTCAGCATTCAAAGCATTGCGAAACGCTTCCATCTCAGTGATATCAACTTCATCATGATAGGTAACCATCGGCAAATTGAGCCAAACACGACTTAGATTTTTGCCGGTCAATTTTTTGATTTTGCTGAGTTGTTGTTCTTCTATCTCGCCAAATTGGGAAAAATCAACCGCAGGCATGGCCGGTATACCGGAACCACTTGGGCTTGCGCCTTCAGTCATAATCTTTTTGACAAAGTTTTTCACATCTTCTTTCAAGATACGACTTTTACGACCGCTACCTGAGGTTATTTTATTGATATCAACACCCAGTTCACGGGCAAAAAGTCTGACCGCTGGCGTTGCGTGTGCAATTTGACCGGAAACACTGCTATTGAAAACCTCTGGCAGTGGTTCGCTTCTAGTTTCAACTTTGGAAGCGGCTGCCTGAGCTTGGGCGATCATCGGTTCCGGCACTTTTTCAACAGGTTTCGCCGCCTGTTCAATAACCGGTTCCGGTTTGGAAACAGTAACCTCTTCGCTTTCTGTCAATACTGTCGCAATCAAGGTTCCTTCAGAAACCTTATCGCCAGGTTTGATAAATATCTCTTGTACCGTACCTGTTGCACTGGAAGGTAAATCCATGCTGGCTTTGTCGGTTTCAAGCACAGCAAGTGTTTGCTCCAGTTTAATCTGATCGCCCGGTTTAACCAAAACGTCTACTACGTCGATATCTGCGACATTGCCAACGTCAGGAACCTTGATTTCTATTAATAAAGCCATGTTTGTATTTATCCGTTAAATTAGCCAGGGAGCTGCTACATCTGGGTTAATGCCGTATTTAGCGATTGCCACATCCACTTTGGAAGCCTCAAACTGCCCCAAATCGGCCAAGCTCTTTAGTGCTGCAATCGTCACATGATAGCGATCGACTTCAAAAAACCGGCGTAAATTTTCGCGGGTATCTGAACGACCAAAACCATCGGTACCCAATACGGTATAAGGGGCAGCAATAAGACTACGAATCTGTTCGGCAAAGGCACGCGTATAATCGCTTGCTGCTATTACAGGACCTACGGTATTAGCGAGACAATACTCAACGTGCGATTTCTTTTGGGTTTCGGTAGGATGGAGGCGATTCCAACGCTCACAGGATTGACCATTTCTGGCCAGTTCAGTAAAACTGGTGCAGCTCCAGATATCAGATTCGACGTCCCAATCATCACGAAGCAAAACAGCGGCGGCTTCTACTTCACGAAAAATGGTTCCTGAACCCAATAATTGTACTCGGGGAGCTTTGCTTTCAGCTCCTTTACTAAAATTATACATACCCTTCAGGATATCAAGTTCAACGCCTTTAGGCATCGCGGGATGTGCGTAATTTTCGTTCATAACGGTGATGTAATAGAAAACATCTTCCTGCTCTACGTACATGCGTCGTAATCCGTCCTGAATAATCACTGCCAATTCATATGCATAGGTTGGATCATAGGAGACGCAATTAGGAACGGTTGCCGCCATCAAATGACTGTGGCCGTCTTCATGCTGTAACCCTTCGCCATTTAAAGTCGTTCTGCCAGCGGTACCACCCATTAAAAAACCACGTGTACGTTGATCGGCAGCGGCCCAGATTAAATCGCCCACCCGCTGAAAACCGAACATTGAATAATAAATGAAGAATGGAATCATCGGTACGTTATGCGTTGAATACGAAGTCCCAGCCGCAATCCAATCACACAAACCACCCGCTTCGTTAATGCCTTCCTGCATAACCTGACCGTGCTTGTCTTCTTTATAAAACATCAGTTGATCGGCATCTTGTGGCGTGTACAACTGGCCAACTTGCGACCAGATGCCCAGTTGACGGAACATGCCTTCCATACCGAAAGTTCTTGATTCGTCAGGTACGATCGGCACGATACGTTTGCCGATATGCACATCTTTGGTCAAAATATTCAGTAATCTTACAAAAGCCATGGTTGTAGAGATTTCGCGGCCTTCGCCACTGGCTTCAAGCAACGGCTTGAAATCAGCTAAAACCGGAACTTCCAAGGCATAAGATTTTGCTCTTCTCGCCGGTAAATGGCCGCCCAGATCACTACGGCGCTGTTGCATGTAAGCCAGTTCCTTTGAGCCTTCAGGGAAACTTAAATAAGGCAGTTCGTGTAATTGTTCGTCAGTAATGGGTAACGAGTAACGATCACGGAAACTACTAAGCGAACTCGCGCTCATTTTTTTCTGTTGATGAGAAATATTCTGCGCTTCACCTGAAGAACCCATGCCATAGCCTTTAATAGTCTTAGCAAGGATCACAGTAGGTTGGCCTTTATGATTAACTGCAGCATGGAAAGCGGCAAAAACTTTTACCGGATCATGACCTCCGCGATTCAATTCCCAGATCGCACGATCCGACCAGTCGGAAACCATCGCTTTTAATTCAGGTGTATTAAAGAAATGTTCACGAACATAAGCGCCGTCTTTAGCTTTAAAGGTTTGATAATCACCATCAACACAAGACATCATACGCGCTACCAATAAACCGTCTTTGTCACGCGCTAATAAATCATCCCAACGTTGCCCCCAAACCAGCTTGATGACATTCCAGCCGGCACCGCGAAATTCGCTTTCCAGCTCTTGAATAATCTTGCCGTTGCCACGAACTGGGCCGTCAAGACGCTGCAAATTACAGTTGATAACAAAAATGAGGTTATCAAGTTTTTCACGTCCAGCCATGCCAATGGCACCCAAAGATTCAGGTTCATCGGTTTCACCGTCGCCAAGAAAACTCCAGACTTTACGACCGCTGGTGTTGGCAAAGCCACGATCCTGCAAATAATGCATAAAGCGCGCCTGGTAAATGGCCATAATTGGCCCCAAACCCATAGAAACCGTTGGGAACTGCCAGAAATCAGGCATCAACCAGGGATGTGGGTAAGAAGGCAAGCCATTACCGTTAACTTCCTGGCGGAAACTGTCCATCTGTTCCAGTGTTAAGCGTCCCAATAAAAAGGCACGCGCATAGTCGCCTGGCGTTAAATGACCTTGGGTAAAAATAAGATCACCATCATTTTGCTCTGACGGCGCATTCCAGAAATGGTTGTAACCAACATCATACAAAGTTGCAGCAGATGCAAAACTGGCGATATGACCGCCAACGTTGGTATGCTTATTGGCTCTTAATACCATCATCATCGCATTCCAACGCACATAAGCACGTATCTTGTGCTCTATGGTAACGTCACCCGGAAACTGAGCCTGTTGAGCTACTGGAATTGTATTGGTATAGGCAGTATTGGCACTAAAAGGGATATCAAATCCTGCTTTACGGGTTGCAGCAACCAATTGCTCAATCAGAAAATGTACCCGTTCACTGCCATCCTGTTCCAGCACTGCTTGGAGTGCTTCAATCCACTCCCTGGTTTCTGCAGGATCTATGTCATTCTGTCCGGTGGTTTTTGAGATTAAACTGTTGGTCATTGATTGATCCTGTTACGGCGAGTATGCATGGATTAAAAATTCTAAGTTGAGTTAATCATAGGACACAAGAACGCATACAGCCTGAGTTTTTAATAAAATACTAAATAACAGTGTCGGAAACGCTTGTGTTGTTGAACATAGTATAAACAATGCAGGGGGGGCAATGCACCCGTTTTAGTCAATTTACTATCAAAAGCGGGATAATTCATGAAACCCGATTATCTGTTGTTTGGTTTTTTTAGTTATAGCGGTTTACTATAGATGGAACTGCGGAGAAATCCGGGCAGTCACTTTTACTCCCCCAAATTCAATTTACTGTTAAAAATGGACATACTATTAACGATCAAAACTATCATCTTGGGCATTGTCGAAGGCCTTACCGAATTCTTGCCTGTTTCCAGTACCGGTCACTTAATACTGGTTGGAGATTTATTAAGTTTTAACGACGACAAAGGCAAGTTATTTGAAATTGTTATCCAAGTTGGTGCTATTCTGGCGGTTTGTTGGGAATATCGCGCCAAAATAATTGCCGTTATTTTAGGATTACCGACCCAAAAGTCAGCTCAAAAGTTTGCGATTAATGTGATGATTGCCTTTATGCCCTTGGCTGCGCTGGGCTTACTATTTGGAAAATACATCAAAGCCGTATTATTTAAACCAATACCTGTAGCTCTGGCTTTTATCATTGGCGCTTTCGTTATTATCTGGGCAGAAAAACGGGAACATAAAATCCGCATCCATGAAGTTGAAGATTTAAGTCCTTTGGATGCCTTAAAATTAGGCATCGCCCAAGCTTTTGCTCTGATTCCCGGAACTTCTCGCTCCGGCGCAACCATTATCGGTGGATTACTATTCGGACTATCACGCAAAGCAGCAACGGAATTCTCGTTTTTTTTAGCAATTCCCACATTAATTGTCGCTAGTCTTTATGATTTGTACAAACACCGCGATTTACTGGATCTGGCAACCGATGCACCTTATTTTGCCGTAGGACTGATCGCGGCCTTTCTAAGTGCGCTGTTAGCAATTAAGGCTTTATTGCGCTATATCAGCCATCATGATTTTATTGTTTTCGCCTGGTACCGTATTATCTTTGGACTTTGTGTTATTGCTACCTCTTACAGTGGACTTGTGCAATGGACTGTTGATTAACAACTTAGTGTCTCTAGACATTAAAAATTGGAGTAACTGTATTTTCATTTTTTTGCGGTAAGAACCTAAAAAATAAGAAAGATTTTTCAATACATATTCACCCCAACTTGACGTTCAGCATAAATTGTCAGCATGATGCCATTGGTAATAAAAATGTTTAAATGTCTCTTATTGTCGTTTTCCATAAAATTAACAAAAATCATCCATTCATTAACTCTTTATCATTAACTTGAAGCCAGGTATTTATGCAAAATCGATCTAAACACCCATTGTCATTTGTTTTTTTGGCGCTTTTACTAGGTTTGTCATTCTCAACGGAAGTGCTGGCAGAAGCTTTACAAGCACCCCAACAAATTATCCAAGTTGTTTCGTCTAAAGTGCAACAAAAACTGAAAGACAAAGCCTTTACAAAGAATTTTTTGGAAGTAACTAAGTTTGTTAATAGCGTTATAAATCCGCATACTGATTTTGATAAAATCGCCCCGCTAGTTCTTGGTAAGCATTGGAAAGATGCAACAACTGAAGAACAAGCCAGATTTACGCACGAGTTTCAAACGCTTATCGTAAGAACCTACTCTCGGGCCTTTATCGAATATACCGATTGGACCTTACGATTCATGCCCCTTGAAATGACAAATGAAGATGCAAAAGTCATCGTTAAAACAGAAATACTACAACCCGGACTTCAGCCAGTTGAGGTTAGTTATCGGATGTTCAGTAAGAACGGTGAATGGAAGGTTTACGATATCATGATTGAAGGAGTGAGTCTGGTGACTAACTACCGCTCGACTTTTAGCAATGAAATACAAACCAAAGGCTCACTAAGCGCAGTAATTGACGGACTGGTCAAACGTAATGCCGTTGCGCTTGCAGCGAGAGATACACCATGACAGAACTTAACCACAAAGTTAAAAATATCATCCATACCCTGGCACTTTTTGTCTGTATGGTTGCTATTTTATCTTTGGTGGGATTTATGCTTGCAGGAATTGATGGCATTTTATGGGCGGCCTTTTTAGGTGTTCTGATATTGGTTATCAGTCCAAACCTTTCTCCGTCTTTCATTTTTTCCATGTATAACGCCAAATTGTTATCTGTAGAAGAGGCTCCAGCCCTTTACCAGATAACACAAGAACTGTCTGCACGTGCCAACTTACCGTCAACGCCGGTTCTGTATTATTTACCCAGTCAGATTATGAATGCCTTCTCTGTAGGCACTTCTTCAAATTCAGCCATCGGTCTTAGCGATACACTGCTTAACAGACTGACAATGCGCGAAATTATTGCGGTACTGGCCCATGAAATCAGCCATATTCAGCATAACGATGTGCATGTAATGACCTATGCCGATGTACTCAGCAGAATAACCAACACCTTGTCTTTAGCTGGTTTAGTGCTGGTTTTTTTAAATTTACCGCTATATTTTCTGGGACTTGTTACCATTTCCTGGCTTGCTTTAGGCGTCATTGTTTTTGCACCGACAATGATGAGTTTTCTGCAATTTTCTTTATCCAGAATCAAGGAGTTTGAAGCTGATCACCAGGCCGTCCTGTTAACTGCTGATCCGGAAGGACTGGCTATGGCGCTGGATAAACTCGAAGCCTATCAAATTTCAATTATTGATATGCTCTTGGGACGCGGCCACAGCGCATCAATTCCCTCTGTTCTTAGATCACATCCTGACACCCAAGAAAGAATCAGACGACTGCTCACCTTAAATCAATCAGGTAATCAACCCCTGCCCTATTCAGAACATGACAGATATGCCATACCTCTCCACTATCAAGAATTACTTAAAACACCTCGCTGGCATATAGGTGGTTTTTGGTATTAACCCAACAATATTAGTTATTCTGCAATGAATTTTACTCGTCCTGTCGTACTTTCATTTTCCGGTCATGACCCTAGCGGAGGCGCTGGTGTTCAGGCCGACATTGAAACGCTGGCCAGCCATCGCTGTCATGCTGCCAGTATCATCACAGCCTTAACAGAACAAGATACCTGTAATGTAAAAAAACTGCTGCCACAAAGCCCGGACGCCATCATTTCTCAGGCAAACACCTTATTAAGTGACCTTCCAGTCAAGGCTTTTAAGATTGGTTTAATCGGTCATTATGAGACCGCAGTGGCCATTTATTCAATATTGTCACAACACCCACAAATTCCAGTTATCCTCGATCCAGTGCTGGCGGCGGGCGGCGGGGCAGACTTATCCAGCGACAAACTGATAACAGCCATTGTTGACTTACTCCTACCCTGCACTACTGTATTAACGCCTAACAGCGAAGAAGCACGTAAACTGACCGGACTGACTAATCTCAAAGACTGCGGCCAGGCTTTATTAGACAAAGGTTGCGACTATGTGCTGATAACCGGTAGCCATGAAGATACACCCTCGGTCAGTAATCAACTGTTTCACGATAACCGTATCTGGGAGACTTACACCTGGGACAGATTGCCCTTTAGCTATCACGGTTCTGGCTGCACACTGGCTGCAAGTATTGCCGCCTTGATGGCCCATGGCTTGGAACCGTTGCAAGCTCTTATCGAAGCTCAGGAATACACCTGGAATTCTCTAAATACCGCTTATCAGCCCGGCAAGGGGCAACATGTTCCCAATCGTTTTTTTTGGATGGATGAAGACTCATGAAGTTTCCAGTGCGGGGCCTTTACGCCATCACCCAGACCGATAATAAATCTTGTAAAACCATCATTAACGAAGTTGTTGCTGCAATTAAAGGGGGGGCCGTCATTGTGCAATATCGGGATAAAAATCCGTCTGATGCGCTTTTCATTGCGCAAGAATTGCTTAAAGTCTGCCATCACCATGACGTACCTTTATTGATTAACGATGATATTGAACTTGCAAAAGAAGTAGGTGCTGACGGAGTTCATCTTGGCAGGGAAGATGGCGCGATTATCCAGGCTAGAAAATACTTGGGCGACCAGGCTATTATTGGTGTGTCCTGTTATAACTCACTGGAACAAGCGCTAATTGCTGAGACTGAAGGAGCAACTTATGCGGCTTTCGGGCGTTTTTTCCCTTCCAATTCCAAGCCCTTGGCTGCGCCTGCCGATATCAAAACCTTACGTGAGGCAAAGCGTAGACTGGCCATACCGATTGTTGCTATTGGCGGTATTTTACCAAGTAATGGCGGACAACTACTTAAAGCGGGAGCCGATTTTCTGGCGGTAATCGGTGGGATTTTTGACCAGCATCCAGAGCAATCAGCACACGCCTATCAGGTTATATTTAATCAGGAAATTTAGTTTAAATATCGGCCAAGCGAGTAGTTACTATTAACCTATTAATCGAAATTTATATTCCATGTTCAATAGTTCGA
>CANNLO010000003.1 GCA_947505055.1 Methylococcaceae bacterium
GATTGATCATTAACATTCTTAATCAGCAACTTCACCGTTTCTAACTTTAATAATGGCACATCACCGTATAAAATCAGGACAGTATCGTCATCTCCAAGTTGATGACTTACCTGTTGTACAGCGTGACCCGTACCAAGCTGTTGTGTTTGCTCTATCCATTCAGCATCTAAATTTATTAAAGCTGTAGTTACCAATTCTGCACCATGACCAACAACTATTTTGATATTATTATTTTCCAAATGCTTGGCGGTATCATATACATGTTGCAACAATGGTCTATTAGCAATTTTATGTAATATTTTCGGCAAATCCGAGCGCATACGCGTTCCTTTACCTGCAGCCAGAATAATAGTAGTAATTTTCATTTGTTTTTTCCATTACAAATCTGTCCGTAACAGATTTGCATTTACCTAAAGAACGTTAGACAGGACAGCCTGACGTAAAACCAAAAAAGCCCGATAGCGAGTTAATACGATATCGGGCTTTTAAATGGGCGTAAAGAATCAATTATGTTATCTCAAGAGCTGCGATTTCTAAATCTATCAAGAGTTCTTAATTGCATGACAGCTTCCTGCAATTGCGCTTGGGCCGCTGTAAAATCAATCTTTCCTGATTTATCAGACAAGGCTTCTTCAGCTCTGGTTTTCGCTTCTATTGCAGCAGCCTCATCAATATCTTTTGCTCTTATAGCTGTATCAGCAAGAATCGTTACCAAGTGTGGTTGAATTTCCAACATTCCACCTGATATATAAAACGGATATACCTCCGTTTCACTTACCTTTACTCTAACTTCACCGGGTTTTAGCCTGGATATTAACGGCGCATGGCGGGGAGAAATACCTACCTCGCCAAGCTCAGCTGGAGCAAATATCATTTCAGCCAATCCGGAAAAAATTTCCTTTTCAGCACTAACGATATCGACATGTACGGTCATGGTCATGTTTATTACCTACCAGTATTTAACTTATTTCATGCCTTTTGCTTTCTCAAGCACTTCATCTATGGTACCTACCATATAAAAAGCCTGCTCAGGAATCGCATCGTATTCACCATCGATAATGCCTTTAAAACCAGCAATAGTATCTTTCAGTGAAACATATTTACCAGGTGAACCGGTAAACACTTCGGCAACGAAGAAAGGTTGTGACAGGAATCGTTGCATTTTACGAGCCCTGGATACAGTCAATTTATCTTCTTCAGATAATTCGTCCATACCCAAAATTGCGATAATATCGCGTAACTCTTTGTAACGCTGCAAAATACCCTGAACCTTACGGGCTACATCATAATGCTCTTGCCCAATAACTAATGGATCAAGCTGACGACTAGTTGAATCCAATGGATCAATGGCAGGATAAATACCTAATTCAGCAATTTGACGAGACAATACTACAGTTGCATCCAAGTGGGCAAACGTTGTTGCTGGCGATGGATCGGTCAAATCATCTGCAGGTACATATACAGCCTGAATTGATGTAATTGAACCTGTTTTTGTTGAGGTGATACGCTCTTGTAATACCCCCATTTCTTCAGCCAGTGTCGGCTGATAGCCCACCGCTGATGGCATACGACCTAAAAGCGCAGATACTTCCGTTCCAGCTAAGGTATATCGATAGATATTATCAACAAAGAACAAAACATCTCGACCTTCATCACGGAAATATTCCGCCATGGTTAGTCCGGTTAAAGCAACACGTAATCTGTTCCCTGGCGGCTCATTCATCTGACCGTAAACCAACGATACCTTGTCGATTACGTTTGAATCTGTCATTTCGTGGTAAAAGTCGTTACCCTCACGAGTACGTTCGCCCACTCCGGCAAAAACCGAATAGCCACTGTGTTCTATCGCAATATTACGAATCAGTTCCATCATGTTGACCGTTTTACCAACACCGGCACCACCGAACAATCCGACTTTACCACCTTTAGTGAACGGGCAAACCAAATCAATAACTTTGATGCCTGTTTCCAGTAATTCTGTTGCAGCAGCCTGCTCGGCATAACTTGGCGCTTCACGGTGAATGCCCCATTTTACTTTTTCGCCGATTGGCCCTTTTTCGTCAATAGGTTCACCCAAAACATTCATAATGCGACCCAACGTTTCCTGTCCAACAGGAACGGCTATAGGAGCATTAGTATTGCTAACTTCCAAGCCTCTGCTTAACCCATCGGTAGTACCCATCGCGATAGTTCTGACCACACCATCACCTAATTGTTGCTGAACTTCCAGCACCAGACCTTTGCCTTCTACATTTAAGGCATCATATACTTTTGGCAGGTCTGTACGTGAAAATTCCACGTCAACGACCGCACCGATAATCTGAACGATTTTACCCGAACTCATTGAGTTGTCCTCTTGTGTTGTGTCATTTAAACAGCTGCGGCACCGGCAACAATTTCTGAAATTTCCTGAGTGATGGAGGCTTGTCTTGCTTTGTTATAAATCAGTTGTAATTCACTAATAATATTTCCGGCATTATCTGAAGCGCTCTTCATCGCAACCATTCTGGCCGCCTGTTCACAGGCATTATTTTCAACCAGTCCCTGGTAAACGATGGATTCGACATATCGTGTTAGTAAATGATCCAAAACTTCTTTGGCGTCAGGCTCATAAATGTAATCCCAATGTCCATTTAACAGTGGTTCAAGTTCATGTGCTACGACAGGAAGTAATTTCTCGAATGTAGGTTTTTGAGTCATGGTATTCACAAACTCATTACTGACTACATACAACTCATCTATATTACCTTCCAGATAAGCATCTAACATAAGCTTAATGATACCGACGATGTCATGTTGGTGCGGAGTGTCACCCAACTTGGCAACATGGCCTATCAGATTTGCTTTAAGTCCACCAAAAAAGCCAAAAGCTTTTGCGCCTATTGTACAAATATCAACCTCAATATTTGTTTGATCCCATTGTATTATCTGGCTTAATGTCTTTCTGAATAAATTAGAATTCAAACCGCCACATAAACCCCGATCAGAGCTTATTACAATAATTCCAACGCGTTTAACCTCACGCTCAATAAGAAACGTGTGCTTATACTCTGGATTGGCTTGAGCCAGATGTCTTATTATCTGGCCAATTTTTTTGGAGTATGGACGTGTTGCCAACATTCTGTCTTTTGTTTTACGCATTTTACTCGCAGCAACCATCTCCATTGCCCGCGTGATCTTCTGAGTATTTTTAATACTCCCGATCTTTGTGCGTATTTCTTTACCAACAGCCATTTTTAGACCCTTTTACCAGCTATGAGTTTTGACGAAAGTCTGGATAGCAGACAGCATACCCGTTCTTATATCATCACTAAAATCACCAGTTGCATTTATGTTGTTCATTAGTTCAGAATGCTCCGACGTCATATAAGACTGTAAAGCAGCCTCAAAATCCAACACCTTGTTAACTTCAAGATTATCAAGGAAACCTTCGTTGGCAGCGAACAGAGAAATAGCCATTTGAGCTACAGACATCGGTGAATATTGATTTTGTTTCATCAACTCAGTCACGCGTTGACCACGCTCAATCTGCTTCCGTGTATTTTCATCCAAATCAGATGCAAACTGTGCAAAAGCGGCCAATTCACGGTATTGCGCCAAATCAAGACGAGTACCACCACCCAATTTCTTGATGATCTTGGTTTGTGCTGCACCACCAACTCTCGATACTGATAAGCCAGCGTTTACTGCTGGGCGTATACCCGAGTTAAACAGATTGCTTTCCAAAAAGATCTGACCATCAGTAATTGAAATTACATTAGTTGGTACGAAAGCAGATACGTCACCGCCTTGAGTTTCAATTATTGGTAGAGCTGTTAAAGAACCTGTTTTACCTTTGACTTTACCACCAGTTAATTTTTCAACTTCAACAGCGTTAATTCTTGAGGCTCTTTCCAATAAACGTGAATGCAAATAGAACACGTCACCAGGATAAGCTTCTCGACCCGGAGGACGACGTAATAACAAGGATATTTGACGATATGCCCAAGCCTGCTTGGTTAAATCATCATAAATGATTAACGCATCTTCGCCACGGTCTCTGAAGAATTCGCCCATCGAGCAACCGGTATAAGGCGCAATAAATTGTAACGCCGCTGACTCGGATGCAGATGCCGCGACAACAATAGTATGTGCCATTGCACCATGTTCTTCGAGCTTACGCACTACGTTTGCAATCGAAGCACGTTTCTGCCCGATAGCTACATAGATACATTTAATTCCAGTTCCTTTTTGATTGATAATCGCATCAATCGCAATCGCTGTTTTACCAGTTTGTCTATCACCAATGATTAACTCACGTTGACCACGGCCAACCGGAATCATTGCGTCGATAGATTTCAAACCCAGTTGCACAGGTTGATCAACAGATTGACGAGCAATTACACCAGGTGCAATTTTTTCAATAGGCGATGTTTCAGTAGTTTCGATAGAACCTTTGCCATCGATTGGGTTACCCAACGCATCTACAACACGTCCAAGTAACGCTTCTCCAACAGGAACTTCCAGAATTTTACCGGTACACTTTACGGTATCGCCTTCAGAAATATGCTGGTATGCACCTAAAATCACTACACCAACAGAATCCCTTTCAAGGTTAAGCGCCATACCAAAGGTATTGCCGGGGAATTCCAGCATTTCGCCTTGCATTGCTTCCGACAGTCCATGTACGCGGACAATGCCGTCCGTTACACTAACCACGGTACCTTCCGTATGAGCTTCAGCACTCAAGTCGAAGTTTTCGATCTTCTTTTTAATCAGATCACTTATTTCAGATGGGTTTAATTGCATGTTCTATTTCTCTCTCTCACTGTAGAGCCTTTTGCATGTGTTGAAGCTGGCCTTTAATGGAACCGTCAATCACTCTGTCGCCTGCACGTACCAGAACGCCACCAATCAATGATTTGTCTACGGTCACGTTGATATGAACTTTTTTGCCTAACGTTTTTTCCAACGCTAAAGTAAAACTTTTCTTTTCTTCTTTCGAGAAAGCAAAAGCAGTTGCTACTTCAACATCGACATAACCTTCATTTTCAGCCTTATAGACTTCAAATAATTCTGCGATAGTTGGCGCCAGGGTTAGCCTGTTGTTTTGAATCAGCAACTTCAGAAAGTTCGCGTTTTCTACCTCTACCTGTTCATGACAAATATCAAGCATTAACGCAGACAACCTTTCTTTACTGATTTTAGGGTTATCCACGATGACAGCCATTTCTTTGTCATTTAGTACAGCTGACATAAAAGCCAAACTTTTCGACCACTTTTCTGTTGTGCCGGTTTCTTGGGCTCTTTTGAAAGCCGCCGCTGCATAAGGTCTAGCCAATGTTGCCAGTTCGCTCATTTTGCTTAACCCAGTTGATTAGAGATTTTGCTCAGAATATCCTGGTGCTTGGTTTTATCGATCTCGGCACTCAAAATCTGTTCCGCAGCTCGTAATGCCAAAGCAGCGACTTCTGTACGCAAACTTTCTTTAGCTTGTTGTTTTTCTTGCTCAATTTGCGCTTTTGCTACAAGAATCAAACGTTCGCCTTCTTTTTTGGCGGACTCTTTTGACGCTTCGACCATTTCATTGGCACGCTTTTGAGCCAGATTTACAATCTCGGAAGACTGTTCTTTTGCTTCTTTTAAGACGCCCTTGGCTTTTTTCTCTGCCAATTGCATCGATTCCTGACCTTTTTCAGCAGCTGCCAAACCGTCAGCAATTTTCTTTTTTCGTTGTTCTAAAGAGTCAAATAAAGGCGGCCAGATGTACTTCATGGTAAACCATACCAGAAGTGCAAAGGTAATCATTTGCCCAATCAGAGTAGCATTGATGCTCACGATGCGTTCCTCTTGTTGCTATTAAAGTTAAACAGCTTCAACCCGCTGCCGCAGCTGTTACCGCTGACAAGAATGGGTTAGCAAAAGTGAAGAATAACGCCAAACCAACACCAATCATTGTTACTGCGTCTAACAGACCCGCAACAACAAACATTTTTACTTGTAACATAGGAACCATTTCTGGTTGACGCGCAGCCCCTTCGAGGAATTTCCCACCCAACAGACCGAAGCCTATCGCTGTTCCTAAAGCGCCCATACCCAAAACCAGACCTACTGCGATAGCAGTCATGCCTTGTACGTCAGCAATCAATCTTGCAATTTCCATGAAACCTCCAAACGGTTAATTAAATGATAAAAGAATAAAAAAATTAATGATCTTCGTGTGCCATGCCTAGATATACAATGGTTAGAACCATAAATATAAAAGCTTGTAACGTGATAATCAGTATGTGAAATATTGCCCAAGGGAAACTTAATACCGGCTGAAGATACCATGGTAACAAGGCAATCAGGATAAAAATCAGCTCACCCGCATATAGGTTTCCGAATAGACGAAGCGCCAAGGAAATCGGTTTAGCAAGCTCTTCAACTAGTTTCAACAACAAATTGAAAGGCAATAGCCAAGGACCAAAGGGCTGAAACATCAATTCTTTAGCAAATCCCCAGGGGCCTTTGATTTTAATACTGTAAAAAATAATCAAACAGAAAACCGAAATTGACATTGCGAAGGTTGCATTAAGATCTGTACTTGGAACAACCCGTAAATAATCAATACCCATCATAGAACCGATTAACGGCAGTATATCTACCGGAAACAAATCCATGAAGTTCCACATAAACACCCAGCAAAAAATGGTCAAAGCCAGTGGAGCGATTAATTCATTTTTACCATGAAAACTGTCTTTAACCTGGTTGTCGACAAATTCTATGAGTAGTTCTGCGAAATTCTGCACCAAACCTGGAACGCCAGCAGTTGCATTTTCAGCCGCACGTTTAAAAAACCAAACAAAAAGACCGCCCAAGGCAGCCGAGAAAAACAAAGTATCCAGATTTAATGCCCAAAACCCCTCGCCTACAGTTAGCGGAGTTAAATGGTGAATAATATAACCGGTTGCACCTTCAGCGGCATGTACTTCGGTAGCCATTGTTCCTCTCTAAATAAATAATGTCAGCGCATCAAAAGCGCGAACCAAAAAACTGATAAAGCTGCTATATAGACTGCAAGCAGCGGTAATATTTGTATG
Source organism: Methylococcaceae bacterium (assembly GCA_947505055.1). Next base: position 7,062 of record CANNLO010000003.1, read on the forward strand.
TTTGGAATCTGAAAAATCATAACGAACAAGGCGGCCGTCAACAATAACTTGCCTGATTCGCCAGCATAAAAAGAATTTACAATCTTTCTCGCTTCCTGACCGACAGATTTATTGATCTTCAGGGCAAAATACAGATTGGGTATAAAAGCCGCAATCCCACCTAAAAACGCCGATATGCCAAAGTATTTCCCAAAAATCAAGGCAAATCCAGTCGCCATAATGACTATTACCAAAAGCTGATAACTTATTATTTTACTGACGGCGGAACGCTTCCCTCCTGTCATCACCAACTCCATACACAACAGGGCATGAATTATATATAGCGAAGCCCATTAAATCAAGGAAGATTGGCTTTACGGGTTTTTTTGAGCTTGGTATTTGCCTCGTTATTTTTCACTTTAAGACCTCGCAACCTTTGTCTAAACCTGATTATTTAACAGTCTGCTTAAAAAATATTAGAGTAGGCAGTGCGCTCGACCTAAAGTTTAGGCAGTCAATTAATTTGCCCAATAATTCCATCCAATTCTTCCAGGCTTGAATACGCGATAACCAATTTTCCCGTACCATTTTCTTTATGGTCAATTATTACTTTTGCCCCCAACTTTGCCGTCAGGTCTTCTTGCAATCTAAAGGTGTCTTTATCTACTTCCCTGATCTTGGGTGTTTTAGGCTCAGCCTGGTTGTCTTTAACCAAACGTTCAGCCGCTCTTACTGTTAATCCTTCCTTGACGATTTTGTTCGCCAAAATTATTTGTTTCACCCCATCGAGTGACAACAAAGCTCTTGCATGTCCCATTTCAAGTTGCCGGGCAATCAATAATTTTTTTACTTCAGGATGCAAATCAATCAATCGCAATAAATTGGTGACTGTAGTGCGTGATTTACCCACGGCGTCAGCAACTTGCTGATGTGTCATTTCAAACTCTTCCAACAACCTTTTTAATGCTTCTGCTTCTTCCAGGGGATTAAGGTCTTCCCGCTGAATGTTTTCAATCAAGGCGATGGCCATTGCCGTACGGTCGTCAATCTCTTTAATGACCACAGGCACTTGTTGCAAACCAGCCAATTGTGCGGCACGCCAGCGCCTCTCTCCGGCTACTATTTCGTATTTTTCCGGGGCGATTTTTCGCACCACAATCGGCTGAATAATCCCTTGGGCCTTTATTGAATCAGCCAGTTCCTGCAACTTTTCGGGATTCATATCCTTTCGTGGCTGATACTTGCCTCGCTGCAGGTATTCGATAGGCAAGGTCTCAAGCTGATGACTTTCTCCTACCTCATTTTCTTCCTCGTGAACGGAAACATTGCCTAACAAAGCATCCAACCCCCGATTTAATCCCCGTTTTTTTACAGCCATTCAACTTTTCTCTTTTTAATGATTACATCCAGGCAAGTCCACCCAAAAATCCTTTACCGATTTATTGCAGATCAGCGCGGACAATTGATTCAAATTCTGCGATTAATTGTCTCAAAGACTCAGCCTCTTCAAGCAGAAGGCGATTTTCTTTTTGAATATTTTTAAACAGTGCAATGACCATTGCTGAACGCTCTTCTGTTTGCACTTCATCTTGTTCAGACTTTGCTTCTGTTGTAGCAATATCGCCATCTTCGGCATCCCGGACTGGGAAGCGATACGGCTCTCTATTGACCGAGTCATCCGCCAATAAAGCCTCAAGCCCCCGACCTAAGCCACGTTTTTTTAAAATCATGCGCTGTTTTGTTTTTCCTTCCTGATCATTTCACCGGCCAAGGTGATATAAGCAACAGCGCCGCGCGAGGATTTATCATAGGTTAATACCGGCAAACCATGACTGGGCGCTTCCGCAAGACGAATATTTCTGGGTATACAGGTTCTAAACACCTTATCGCCAAAATAACGTATCAACTGTTCTGACACATCTTTGGTCAGACGATTTCTGTCGTCATACATGGTTCTTAATATACCTTCCAGATGCAGTTCGGGATTGACGGTGTCCTGAATGTTTTTTAAGGTATTCATTAATGCCGACAAACCTTCCAGGGCATAATATTCGCACTGCATGGGGATTAACAGACTGTCTGCGGCCACCATTGCATTTAAGGTCAGCATGTTCAATGACGGCGGACAATCTATCAAAATAAAATCATACTCCGCTTTTATCGGGATTAACGCGTCAGCCAAACGTCGCTCTCTGTGATCCGCCTGCATCAACTGCACTTCTGCGGCCGTGAGATCAGAATTACCGGGAATCACCGAAAAACCGATGTCAGGAATCTTAATGACCGCTTCGCTGGCCGGGACTTCGCCCATTAACAAATCGTAACTGGAATATTCAATGGCGTCCTTATCGATGCCACAACCCATCGCCGCATTGCCCTGCGGATCAAGATCCACCAGCAAAACGCGCCGATGGGCGGCCGCCAGTGAAGCCGCCAGATTTACACTGGTTGTAGTTTTACCTACACCACCTTTTTGATTGGTTACGGCAATTATTTTTCCCACTACCTTACCTCGGCCTGCTCAGGCGCTTCTATTCGTACCAGACATCTTTCAACATTAGTCCCCGGAACACTTATACTGATAACAGCGTTTTTTGCGCTTATTTCTGCCAGTTCAGCGTCCAGGTTCTGCCCTTTCATTGCCAACAATACACCATTCTTACCAACCAAATGCGCGGTTAATTTTACTATATCCGCCAAACTGGCAAAGGCTCTGGCCAGAACTGAATCATAGGCTTGCTCAGGACGATAATTTTCTACCCTACTATGAAGAACATCTACATTCTTAAGCTTCAACTCCAGCGTAACCTGTTGCACAAAGCGGGTTTTTTTTGCATTACTATCAAGCAACATAAACCGACTTTCCGGTACACAGATCGCCAATGGGATACCAGGCAAACCCGCTCCCGTGCCGATATCTATAATCCGCTGCCCCTCAAGATGAGGCAGAATAGCCAGACTATCCAATATATGCAATCGAACCATTTCCTCCCGGTTGCGTATCGCGGTCAGATTATAGGCTTTATTCCATTTTTCAATCAGATTTATAAAAGCAAGTAACTGCTCAATCTGTTGCTCAGTTACGTTCAGGTTTAATGCGGCTGTCCCGGAAACCAGGATATTTCGACAGTCTTCCATCAGGCGCTTTTCTTCTTTAAATAAACCAGCAACAGGGAAATAGCCGCCGGCGTCATACCCGGAATTCTTGAAGCCTGCCCCAAAGTTTCCGGCCTTTGTTTTTTAAGTTTTTCACTTACTTCATTAGACAGACCGGGAACGCCGCTGTAATCAATAATCGCGGGCATAGGCAAATGATCATAACGCAAAGCGCGGTCAATCTCGGTTTGCTGCCTGTCGATATATCCTGCATATTTAGCTTGTATTTCAACTTGTTCAGCAACCTGCATGTCAATATCCTGATAATCATCCAAAAAGGACAGCAACTGTTTGACATCCACTTCCGGACGACGCAACAAATCCATCAAATTAGCTTCACGCACTAATGGCTTGCCCCACAACTGCTCGACTTGTTCAGCTTTCGGCGTTTCTGTTCTGACCCATTCTTTTTTCAGGTCGCCCTGCAATTGTGCGATGGCCGCCCGTTTGATTTCAAATGCTTGCCAGCGCTGGTCATTCACCAATCCCAATTCGCGACCTTTTTCGGTCAAGCGTAAATCAGCGTTATCTTCTCTTAACAATAAACGGTATTCGGCACGACTGGTAAACATGCGATAAGGTTCTTGCGTACCCCGGGTAATCAGGTCATCAATCATCACACCGATATAGGCTTCATTACGCGCCGGACACCAACTATCAAATCCCTGAACCAGACGCGCGGCATTAAGACCGGCGATTAAACCTTGCGCGGCGGCTTCTTCATAACCGGTAGTACCATTAACTTGTCCGGCAAAAAACAGCGCCTTCATGTGTTTGGTTTCTAGGGATGATTTTAAATCTCGGGGATCAAAAAAATCATATTCGATAGCATAACCGGGACGCACGATTTCTGCATTTTCAAACCCCAACATTGAACGCACGAACTGGTATTGAATATCAAACGGCAGACTGGTTGAAATGCCGTTGGGATAAATCTCATGGGTATTCAAGCCTTCGGGTTCGACAAAAATCTGGTGCGAATCACGATCGGCAAAGCGTACCACTTTATCTTCAATTGACGGACAATAGCGAGGCCCGATGCCTTCAATCACTCCGGAATACAGAGGCGAACGATCCAAGCCCGAACGGATGATGTCGTGGGTTTTACTGTTGGTACGGGTAATATGGCAAGGGATTTGGCGTGGATGTTGCTCCTGTTTACCGAGAAACGAAAATACAGGCACCGGATTATCTCCATGCTGTTCTTCGAGCTTGCCAAAATCAATGGTGCGACCATCAATACGCGGCGGTGTGCCGGTTTTTAAGCGATCGATTCTAAATGGCAACTCTCTTAAACGCTCAGCCAAAGCAATGGAGGCCGGATCACCGGCACGACCACCGCTGTAGTTTTCAAGACCGATATGGATTTTACCGCCTAAAAAAGTACCGGTAGTTAAAACCACGGCCTTTGCGGTGAAGTTTAAGCCCATTTGCGTTTTAACACCGGCAACCTTGTCGCCTTCGACAATTAAATCAGATACCGTTTGTTGAAACAAAGCCAGATTAGGCTGATTTTCCAGTGCGGTTCTTACCGCCTGCTTATACAACTGACGATCCGCCTGTGCGCGGGTTGCACGAACTGCCGGACCTTTGCTGGCATTTAAGGTCCGAAACTGAATGCCGCCAAGATCAATCGCCTGAGCCATCACGCCCCCCAGCGCATCAACCTCTTTAACCAAATGCCCTTTGCCAATACCGCCTATAGCAGGATTGCAGCTCATTTGCCCCAGCGTGTCGATATTTTGGGTCAGCAATAAAGTTTTAGCTCCGCATCGGGCCGAGGCCAACGCGGCTTCGGTACCAGCATGGCCGCCACCAACCACAATCACATCAAAGTCTTTTGTAAATTTCACTAGCGCTATGTACTCTTAAAAAATGGTATATTATTGTGTCTGTTACACAAACTTTTCTTATTATACAGAGGTAAACGATGAAAAAACGTAAAATTCCGCAAGCAGTCGATAGCGTTCCGCTGCAAAATCCGGTTGCAAAGTACGCATACCTGTTTAACAAAGCCCAAACTTTTTGCGATAAAAGTAAATATAGCCGCAAAGCAAAGCACCAACGACAGGAGGTTAGTCCAATCATTTTAACTGGAGTTATTGGACTAACCTCTTATTCAATTTCTTAATCCTGCGATCTTATCGAACCTTACCCATAGCAAACACTAAAATTACAATCACATCATCAATTTTTAGTCAGCACCCAAGACTATCAAGTAAGCCTGGCCTGACACCGTTCAATTCTTCTGAACCCCTATTTCACTTAGGATTTAATATCCTAATTTATTAAATCTTGTTGGCGTCGATTGCAACTCCTCGATAAACGTATACTATTAAGTCTCTAGGAAAAAATTTCTTATTAAACCCACGCTAAGGAAATGAAAATGCCCTACTCGATTAAACTCCATGAAAGCCTCAATACAATTGCCATTCAACATAAAGATTTAGCTCTGAAATTTCAGGAGTTCGCTAGATTTGTTAAAGATTGCACTCAGACACCCTCGGTTGCAAACCATAGCATTACCGTATCACTACAAAACTTGGATAAAGGTTTCTTTACAACCTATTTCGCAAAACGCACCGTAACCTTTGTATTCACCTCAGTGCTTGACGAAAATGAGAATTTGAAAGGAATAGTAGAAACCTATGCTCTATCTGAATTTCCAGAACCGAAACAAATTAAGTTTGGTGAATTTTCTTTTGACGACTCAGGCCATACCAACATAAAAATCCCCAATGAAGACGCCGAGATCAATATTGCCAATGACTTTGGCACCTTACATATTGTTTTATATTACATCCGCGAAAGCCTATTAAAATCAAGTCCAAATAACATTAGTCCTGAATAGGGCAATAAATCTCGCGTCATTCCAACCCTTATCAAGATTTCAATTGGACTAGCTTAAGATATATTTTAATGCGGCGCCTTCAAAAATCTCACTAACACCCAAATCGATACAAGCCACTAAACCTTCTTCCTGCTCACAGCCTATGTCTGTTTAGAAATTGCCAATGCTGCAATGGTTTAGACAATTCTACAAACTATAAATAATCCTGCCAATCCAGAGAATCATAAACTTGTTCTCACTTCGTTTACTAAAAAACAACACTTTTTACTCACACTCGTGGAATAATGCACTATTTGATGTTAAATTAAATCTAACTAAACTTGGCAATCAGAACCTAATAACAAAAGAAAGCTTATATATCAGCATGTTGCATTGGTGCCTGGCCTTTATCCACTTAATAGCTGACCAGCAGCAAAGTAACTCTTTTAAAAGCTTTCCCGCTGCTTGTTTTCATGAACGATTTCTTTCTAAATCAATACAAACATAACTCGCTCGAATTACAATCATTCACAATGATTGAGCGATGAAGATTAAGATTCAACTGAGAAAATGGCCTGAACCAGTTCAATCAAAACTGTAGCCGGATTCTCCATATAGCCAAATCAACCTATATATTTCTATTGAGGACATTATGCGGAACCTGAAGTTTTTACCCGCGCTTATTGGCGCAATACTTGTAATTGCCTCCCTTTTATTCGTCGTTTTCCATTTTATATTCCTTGAACTATTTGTCGACTTATGGTGGTACGATTCGTTAAAACTTGAAGCCTACTTCTGGCTAAAACTACTCTACAAATTTTTTCTTTCCGGTGGCGTCACGCTCGCGTTTTTTGCCATTTTCTTTTTTCATTTCTGGGTTGCCTCGCGTTATCTGGGCTTAAATCCACCGGATGAGGTGCTCAGCAATATCGATAAACGCCGACGTTTCCAGCTTTTTGCCGATACCTTTATGAGCGGTTCGGCCAAGGTGTACACACCGGTATCCTTGATACTGGCAGTCATTATTGCAATCCCCTTTTATAATCAGTGGGAAACGACACTGCTGTTCTTTTTTGGTAGTGATTCGGGCGTAACCGAAACGGTTTACGGCAACGATGTCAGCTTTTATATGCTGTCCTACCCGACCTACATGATGATTCAGCAAGAACTGCTGGAAACCGCCTCGCTAATTTTCTGCATGGTTGGGATTTTATATTGGCTTGAGCATATTTTTATACCTAATCAAAGTTCGGAATTTCCGTTGGGCGCCAAGGTTCATCTAACAATTTTAATCGGTTTTGTGGTTGCGTTCGTGGTCTGGGGCTTCATGCTGGATAGGTTTACCCTGCTTTATACCGACACCCACGAACCGGTTTTTTATGGCCCGGGTTTTATCGAAATACGCTATCAATTGCCGCTGATCTGGCTGGAAATTATAACCTTCATTGCGACTGCGATAACCGCAGGCCTGTTTATTTTTTCAGAAAAACACCGGATAAAAGCGCCGTTTTTAATCTCACTCACCCTGTTCCTCTGTGTCGCAGGCTTGCCGAAGCTGCAATTTATTCCTGATACCATCCAAAAATATATCGTCAGTCCAAATCCAGTCAAATCAAACAAGTCACTGATGCAGCACAATATTGATGCAACACTGGCTGCTTATGATTTGAAGAATATTAAAACGGTAGAGATGCCTATTAAATTGGATGCAACCAAGGACATTGAAACCTGGGGTACACAAAAACATTTTGAGAATATTCCGGTATGGGATAGAGAATTCATCATTGACAGTTACAAACAATTACAGGAAATAAGACCTTATTACAAAATACTGTCTGTCGATGAGGATCGTTATTTTATTCTCGACCATACCCGGCAAGTTAATCTGGCCGCCAGGGAAGTGAATATTTCGAAGCTGCCGACTGAAGCGCAAAACTGGGAAAACATCCATTTACGCTATACCCATGGTTATGGTGCTGTAGTAACGCCGGCCGCACAGGACGCGGATAATGCGCTGATCTGGTATTTACGTGATTTGAATATGCACTCCGATGTCGGCTTTACCGTCGAACACCCGGATATTTATTACGGACTGGAACACTACGATTATGCAATAGTCCCCAATAAACTCAATGTCCAGGGCATAGCAGGAACTGATTCCAGCGTAAGCGGAACTTATCACGGTGAAGGCGGCATTCCGATTCCTTCCTTGTTCAGAAAAGCCTTGCTGGCCTTTTATTTCAATGACGAAAAAATATTTTTTTCGACCAATATCTCTAGCGAGAGTAAGGTCAAGATCCGCCAAAATATAACTCAGCGCATCAATACGCTGACTCCTTTTTTACACCTGGACAAAGATCCTTATCTGGTCATATCCAAAGATAGGTTCTACTGGATACAGGATGCCTACACCTTATCGAACAAATATCCGGTTTCCATGCCAGCAGAGGATGATTTCCTGGAGGGGCATCAAGATTTCAACTACATCCGCAATTCAGTCAAGATTATTGTCGATGCTTATGATGGCGATGTAGATTACTATATTTCAGATCCATCGGATGCGATCATTCAGGCCTACAGCAGCGCCTACCCTGGTTTTTTTAAGAATCTTGACGAAATGCCAGCCGATTTAAAGCAGCACTTGCGTTATCCGCGTGATCTTTATTATCTGCAGATGAAAGTCTATGCCAAATATCATCAGCAAAGCCCTGAGTTATTCTACGAACAGTCCGAAACCTGGGCTCAAGCCAATGTACGTGGACAACTGGTATTGCCTTATTATCAGACCATGGATTTTGGTAACTGTAATGACACCGAAGAATTTGTGCTGATTAACCCTATGACACCAATAAACAGAAATAATCTGAGTATGATAGGGGTTGCCGGAACATTGGATAAGACCCATTGCAGCGCAGATTACAAACCCGGCATAACTGTGTACAAATTCGGCAAGGACGTTCAAGTCAATGGACCTGCACAAGTTGAAGCGCTGATTAACCAGAATCCTGAGATTTCAGCCCAATTCAGCTTATGGGGCCAATACGGTTCAGTTGTTGAAATGGGACGTATGATTATCCTGCCGATGGGCAACACGGTTCTTTATGTTCATCCTATATATATTGCCTCTACAGACAATAAAATACCTGAATTGAAACGCGTGATTGTTTCAATCGGCAATCAGGTTGTTATGGATAAAACCTTATGGTCGGCCTTCAGTCGTTTGAAACAAATTTACAATAAAAACACCGCAGAAAGTGACGGTTCAGAAACCCCGAAGGCCATTGTAAAACCAAAGGATAATTAAGCAATTTCTACCCGCAGCCGTAGAGCTTATAAACAAAGGAGTTCAAACACATGCGTTTGAACTCCAAAATTAACTTATTAACCAGTAACTTAAAACAATACATGGCTATACTTTCACCGCCTCTAATGCAGAGATAGTTTTATAAATATTTCAGTTGTTATTCCGAGCTACAACCGTCGAACATTGTTGAGACGTGCATTGCTATCCGTATTGGGCCAAACCCTGTCACCTATTGAAGTAATTGTCATTGACGACGGCTCGACTGATGACACTGAAACGATGCTTCGCCAGGACTTTCCCCAGGTAAAATATTACTATCAGACAAACCAAGGTGTAAGTGCCGCACGTAACTTTGGCATAAAACAGTCAAGCGGTGACTGGGTCGCTTTTCTTGACTCTGATGATGAATGGCTAGCTGATAAACTACTTAAGCAAAAATCAGCGCTAGAAAGTAGCCCTGAATACCAAATTTGCCACACTGAAGAAAACTGGATACGCAATGACGTTCCTGTTGCCGTACCCAAAAAATATGCTAAAGCAGGCGGATGGATATTTACCGATTGTTTGCCCTTATGTGCGATTTCTCCTTCTACCGTCTTGATCAACCGGGCAGTATTTTCAGATGTTGGACTATTTGACAACGACTTGCCCGCCTGTGAAGACTACGATCTGTGGCTCAGAATTACCGCAAAATTTCCCGTTTTATTGATTTCACAGCCTCAAATAAACAAATATGGTGGCCATAAAGATCAGTTATCTCTAGCTTTCTATGGCATGGACAAGTTTAGAATCAGCGCCTTGCTAAAAATAATTGTGGCAGGTCACTTGTCAGATGAAAATCAGCAGGCCGCCATTAAAATGATGATTAAAAAAGCAGTTATTTATCTTAACGGTGTTACCAAACGCGGAAAAGCAGATGAAATGGATTATTACCAAAAACTTATCGATCGTTATGGATAAAAACTAATGGTGCTCATTAAAAGCTTTCGAGGAAATTCATTACTTATTAATTTTAAAACTACACATACAATCACCTTTAGCCATACAACTAATCTGCTCAACTTTCTTGTCAAGCAATGACGACATCAGCGCCAAGTCAAACTCGCAAATTTCAGCATGCTTTTGCGCAAGATCATGATAAATGCAATTACGCGCTTCGAGGGTGAAATCTTCCAATTCGGACTCAGCTCCCACTTTCACTTGAAATCCAAGATCTGTCATGATTATGGTCAACTCATCGACACGTTCACTTAAAGTTTTTCCGGAAAATTTACCCTGTAATGTATCCGCCAACTTAATACCCAGTTTCTGCATAAACGCTTTAAAGCGTTCAGCGCCAATTTCCTGCTGTAAATCATTGAGGATTAATTCTGAAAACCAGGCATACTGTTTCGGAAAATAGTTACAGCCTTTATCAGTTATGACATAAATAGTTACCGGTCGCCCTGCGGTTTTATTGAGCATACTCTTTTTGATATAGCCATCCCTCTCAAGAACAACAAAATGCTGCTGCACCCCGGTCCTTGAAATATCCAGCATCTTGGCCAGTTCATCGACACTCAGCCCCGCCCTATTTTCCAGCAAGTATTCAAGTATCTGATGTTGTCGGGAACTTATCTTTTGACGTATTAGCGGATTCATTTTTGCATCATGACTTATTGTCAGGTTTACAGCTACAATAGCTAATTATGACACATATTACTTATAAAAGTTTTACATGGCATAAATTGGTCTGTTGTTATAAACTTCTGCTTGAGCTCAATGCTTAACATAATAATAATTACCCTATACAAAACTGGAGACAATAATGAGCGATTCACAAGACAACAATTCAGGCCAATCACTTTATGATCAACTGGGCGGTGAAGCTGCTGTTAATGCGGCCGTAGATATTTTTTATCGTAAAGTTCTATCTGATTACCGCATTAACCGTTTTTTCGACAACTCTGACATGGAAGCACAAGCAGCTAAACAAAAAGCCTTCTTAACAATGGCCTTTGGAGGACCCAATAATTATAGCGGACAGGATATGCGCGCGGCTCATGCACGCTTTGTAAAAATGGGCTTAAATGCCAGCCATTTTGACGCTGTCATTGAACATTTAGGAGCAACGTTGGCCGAATTAAATGTTCCACAAGAACTGATCGCTCAAGTTGCAGCGATTGCCGAAACTACCCGTAATGACGTACTTGGCAAATAATTGATTTCTCAGGTGGAGCCCTTGGCACGCATAACCATCGGTGAAAGCACGTTTTCCTGCCAAGCTGATGAATCTGTATTGGAAACCTTATTAAAAGAAAACATACAGATCCCATTTGGTTGTCGCCAGGGTGCTTGCCAGGCCTGCTTAATGCGCAGTCTTGATAATCCTCCACCTGAATCTGCCCAAATCGGCCTTAAAGATACACTACAAGCACAAAACTATTTTCTGGCTTGTGTTTGTCATCCTGAACAGGATATGACCGTTGCCTTGCCCAACCAGCAAGACGCTTTCATTCAAGCAGAAGTCATCAAAAAACAGCTATTGACACCAGATATTGTCCATTTGGTTTTAAAATACCAAACGTCCTTTAATTTTTTCGCCGGACAATTTGTCAATTTACAGCGACTGGATGGCTTAACTCGCAACTATTCGATTGCCAATATTCCACACCAGAAAAACATCCTTGAATTTCATATTCGTCGCTTACCGAATGGCCAATTCAGTAACTGGGTACATGATAAGTTGGAATTAGGTGCTCAATTAACACTGTCAACAGCACAAGGGGCCTGCCATTATCTCCCTGGACGCGCTGCGCAACCTTTGTTACTGATCGGCACGGGCAGTGGCCTTGCACCGCTTTATGGCATTATTACCGATGCACTAAACCAAGGACACGCAGGTCCCATCCACTTATTCCATGGTAGTCGTGATCTGAATGGGCTGTATTTTATTGAAGAGTTACGCGAGTTAGCAGCAAAAACTGATAACTTTCACTACACCACCTGTCTTTCAGGGGAAAGTATTGATTCTGATCATATTCAGGGGCGAGCTAATGACGTTGCCTTAGACTCCCTCGAAAGTTTAGGCGGATGGCGAGTTTTTCTTTGCGGACATCCGGACATGGTTAATCAAACCAAAAAAATGGTATTTATGAAGGGCGCCTCTATGGCAGATATTTATGCAGATGCTTTTCATGTGCTGCAGATAGAAAATTAAGCCCATAAAAATAAACTATTAATAACAAAAGAAAAGTATTCATTACGAATGGGTTTCACCATTTATTTTTTCAAACCTTCTCTAGTTTAGGTTTTTTATTGGTTTTGAGTGAAAAGCCATTCCTAATGCCTTTTCTTGCAATAGCGCTTATCATATGAATCTTTCTTGCCATGAGCCTCATGATTAATCCTCGCGCCATGAAACACTATAAATTATTACTCCTTATACAACTGGCTACGGTTTTAACAGGCTGCGGACAGCCTGGCCCACTCTATTTGCCCGGACAAGCACCACCGATTCATGTAGAACCCGAACCGGCTCCAATACAAGAACCCAAGAGCGAAAAAACCAAATAACCATGGATTACTTTAATTACCGAAACGGCGAACTTTTTGCCGAAGATATTGCAGTTCAAGACATCGTTTATAAATACGGAAGTCCCTGCTACATTTATTCAAGAGCTACCCTGGAACGTCACTGGAAAGCGTTTGATAGCGCATTTGGCGAACATGCGCATTTGATCTGTTATGCAGTAAAAGCCAATTCCAATATCGCACTTCTTAATCTGCTGGCGCGCTTGGGCTCTGGCTTTGACATCGTTTCTCTGGGCGAATTGGAACGGGTAATTGCTGCAGGCGGCAATCCTAAAAAAATTGTCTTTTCCGGTGTTGGCAAGCGTGAAGATGAACTTCTGGCGGCACTTAAGCTGGGCATCCGCTGTTTTAACATCGAAGTCAGCGGTGAACTGGATCGATTAAACCAGTTAGCCGGACAACTTGGCGTTATTGCGCCTGTGTCTTTTAGGGTAAACCCTGATGTCGACGCCAAAACTCATCCTTATATTTCTACCGGTCTAAAAGAAAATAAATTTGGCATCGACATTCAGCAAGCTTTATCTGAATACCGCCGTGCTTCAGTAATGTCCAATATCAACGTAATCGGCATAGATTGCCATATCGGCTCGCAACTCACTGAAACCCGGCCATTTCTGGACGCGCTGGATAAGGTGCTTGAACTGGTTGAAACACTTGCTGCCGAAGGCATCAATCTGCACCATTTGGATCTGGGTGGTGGCTTGGGTATTTGTTATAAAGATGAACAACCGCCCGAACCCGCCGAATACATTCAAGCATTTTTGGCAAGACTCGGTGATACGCACTTCGAGATATTACTGGAACCGGGCCGCGCAATTGTCGGTAATGCCGGTATTTTGGTAACCCAGGTTGAATACCTTAAACCAACCGCAAATAAAAATTTTGCCATCGTTGATGCTGCAATGAATGACCTGGTACGCCCTTCGTTATATAGTGCCTGGCAGGAAATCATACCAGTCAGCTTGCAAAACAACGAAACCGCAATGACTTGGGATATAGTCGGCCCAGTCTGTGAAACCGGTGACTTTTTAGGCAAAGACCGTTTGCTATGTCTTACCCAAGGCGATTTATTGGCGATACGCTCTTCAGGTGCCTATGGTTTTACCATGAGTTCTAACTACAATTCCAGGCCACGTCTGGCTGAAGTGATTGTCGATGGTACTACTCTCCACCTGGCCCGGGAAAGAGAAACAATTAAGCAACTGTGGACAGGCGAGCATTTGTTGCCGTAGTGTTTTATTGCAAAACCTACTCTTTTTAAGTATGTACTAATCCAACTCAGCTAAAATAAATACCAACGCAATGATCAACTTCACAAAAATGCACGGACTTGGCAATGACTTTGTAGTAATAGACGCAATCAATCAACTGATTGCTTTAACTCCAGAGCAGATTCACCAGCTTTCTGACCGTCATTTTGGCATAGGTTTTGACCAACTGTTGCTGGTTGAAAAACCCGTTAGCGATAATGCCGATTTTAAATACCGGATTTTTAATGCCGACGGAGGAGAAGTTGCCCAATGTGGCAATGGTGCACGCTGCTTTGCACGCTTTGTCCGTGATAAAAAATTGTCCGACAAAGATGAAATACGCGTCGACACCGATTCAGGGCAATTGTTGCTGCGTTTTGATGACGATAACATGATCACTGTGAACATGGGGATTCCCAGACACACACCTAATGAGATTCCGTTATTGGCAGAACAAGAATCACGCTTTTATACCGTACGCGTCAACGAGAATGAAAGAGCTTTTGGTGCAGTTTCAATGGGCAACCCACACGCGGTCATTCAAGTTTCCGATATTAAAACTGCACAGGTAGCTGAATTGGGAAAAGCACTTGAAAGTCATGAGTTTTTTCCTGAGCGAGTTAATGTCGGTTTTATGCAAGTTATGGACCGCCAACATATCAAACTACGCGTTTTTGAACGCGGTGCCTCTGAAACACTGGCTTGTGGCAGTGGCGCATGCGCAGCTGTGGTCATCGGTATTGAACACAATCTATTGGATCACACCGTCACTGTTGATCTCCCTGGCGGCACATTAACCATCAATTGGCCGGGGCGTGGCAAACCGGTTTTAATGACAGGCCCAGCCATTTCTGTTTTTGAAGGACATATACCGTTATGAACCAACCAGCCGAACTTACTTCCAACCAGGTTGAAGCTTATCTTAGACAGCATCCCGAATTCTTTCATGATCATTTGAGCTTACTGGAACACATGAGTATTCCTCATCCCAGCGGTAACGCAATCTCACTGATTTCAAAGCAATTGGAAATTTTCAGGACACGTCATCATGATATGGAAAACCAATTAACTGAGCTGATAGACATCGCCAGAGACAATGACATGTCGGTTAACCGCATGCACAAACTCACTCTTGCGCTACTAGATGCAAATACCTTGGAGGAAGCCGTTGGCAACCTTAACGTGGTTCTTGCGGAATATTTTTTAATAGACTTTGTGGCCGTGCGTATCATCAAGCAGCGCCCCGATGAAGCAATGAATCATTTGTTTATTGAACCCTTCAGCAAAGACCTGGAACCCTTTGTCAGCGAACTTACCAGTGGCCTCCCTAAATGCGGCCGTCCAACGATAGCTCAGGCTCGGGTATTATTTGGCGATTTGGCATTTGAGGTAAAATCCTGCGCCATTATTCCAATGACTTTTACCGAACTGGAAGGCATTTTAGCCATTGGCAGCCGCGATGAAGGCCGCTTTCATTACAACATGGGCAACCTGTTTTTAAACCAGATGAGTGAAATTATAGGCACACGACTGATCACTTTGTTGCAACAGCTTTAATATGCACACTGATGACGATCTTGTCCTGAAGGACTTTTTCACCCAACTTACTGTCGAAGTTCGCGCCTCAATACATACCATTAAAAGTTACCAACGAGACATTAATCATTTATCCGGCTATTGCGAAGACAAAACTATAGACCATTGGGCCGATTTGCAATCCACCGATATTCGCTCCCACATTGCAAGTCGCCATCGAAAAGGTTTGAGTAGCAAAAGCCTGCACCGTGAACTATCGGCCATACGCAGTTTCTATAATTATCTTCTAAAGAAAGGCTTGGTAAGCGCAAATCCTGCCCAGCCCATTCAAGCACCCAAACAAGCCAGAAAGCTGCCTAAAACACTGGATGTAGATCAATTATCCGGATTGCTGGAAGCGGGCGCCAGTTCAATACTTGAAATCCGTGATCTAGCCATGTTTGAATTATTTTATTCTTCGGGACTGCGTCTAAGTGAATTATCGGCTCTCGACTTAGCAGACCTGGACTTGCCCGATAAAACTCTGGTTGTTCGTATTGGCAAAGGCGGCAAATCAAGAGTTTTGCCGATTGGCAGCAAAGCCATTGCAGCAATAGAGAACTGGTTAACGTTGCGAATAATAAAGCCTGGCGCCGGTGACGCTCTATTCACTTCAACACGAGGAACCCGAATCGGTCAACGCAGCATTGAGCTAAGACTGGAACTGTGGTGCAAAAAAAAAGGCATTGCAGAACATATTCACCCGCACATGCTAAGACACTCTTTCGCCAGTCATTTACTTGAATCCAGTCAGGACTTAAGAGCCGTTCAGGAACTGCTGGGGCACACCAATATCAGTACAACCCAGATATACACCCATCTGGACTTTCAGCATCTGGCTGAAATATATGACAAAGCCCACCCCAGAGCCAAAAAAAAACCGCTATAACGGCCTGCTCGGTAAGCAAATAACTAAAAAACCTGCTACCATGTAGCTCATTTTTTAATATAAAAAAAGTAGTGTGGGCGGGCATGTTTGCCCACCATTCATTTAATGAAAAATGGTGGACACAAAAGCGTCGTTTAATGCCTCTGCTTTGGGTCACCCTACGAAAAACCACTGCACGGGAAATCGAAAATGGCAGCAAACGATACACTGAACGAAATCAAATCTAAAGGCATACTCTGGGGCTTTGGCGTTTTCACCCTGATTGTATTGACCGTATTGATTTTCCTGGGCGCCTGGTGGGGTAGTGAACCTGAGCAGTTTAATGTTCAGGACGAAGCCGTAAAACGCGCTGAAGAAACCCATTCTACCGAAAACATGCCTGTCGGTTATGTTTATGCCAACACCTTGGCGCATATTGCCGAGGTTCTGTTGCATAAAAGCGGCGGTTACATTACCAACGATGTTGCGCCTCCCGGCGTATTTCTGGATAACATTTCCAACTGGGAATATGGCGCTTTGGTTATGCTGCGAGATGCAACCTCCGCCTTAAGAAACCATTTTGCCAGAGACCAATCACAATCAGCCGAAGATCCCGACTTGGCAATTGCGGAACCTTATTTCTATTACGAAAACGACTCCTGGGCCTTACCATCAACCGAAGCCGAATATCAAAAAGGAGTTGAAGCTTTGCATAAGTACATGGAGCGTCTGCAAGTCTATGGAGGTAATATCAAACAAGCTCAGTTTTATTCTCGTGCTGACAACTTGTGGCAATACACCGAAGTTGTTATTAAACGTCTGGGCGGACTATCTACCCGCTTGACCGCAAACAGCGCCAGCAGCAATTATGGCCCCGGTTTGACTGAGCTGGAAAGGGAAGCAGCAGATGAAAAAGGTACGACTGTAGCTAAAGTTACCTGGCTGGAAATTGATGACGTTTTTTATGAAGCACGTGGGGCAAGCTGGGCTTTATTACATATTCTTAGAGCAATCAAACATGACTTTGAGGACATTTTATTGGATAAACGAGCCATGCGTACCGTTGACATCATGATTAAAGCACTGGAAAACGCTCTGACGCCAATTTTAAGCCCGATGATTTTAAACGGTAGCGGTTATGGTCTATTTGCCAACTATTCACTGTCAATGGCAAATTATATCGCTCGTGCCAATGCGGCGGCACTTGATTTACGTGACATTATGAACAGAGGATAATGACAATGGACGAACAGATCAATTACAACCTGACCCAAATTAGCACTTGGAAAAGAATTTTCTTCATGCTGATTTTTGCTGCTATCGGTGAACTGGTAAAACTTCTACTTTGGGCGGTTATCATTTTGCAAGTGGCTTCTACGCTAATAACAGGCAAAGCCAATGTTAATATTCTAAATTTCGGGCGTAGCCTTTCTATGTACACCTATCATATTTTAATGTTTTTGACATTCAATACCGAAACATTGCCTTTTCCTTTTTCTGACTGGAATATGACAGCGGAACTACAACTCCCAGTTACCAAAGACTTGACCGAATAATTGCCAGCGACACTACTAAATTGCTCCATGATGCAATTAGCATGGAAATCACCTAACTGACCATCCCATATAATTTAAAGATTTTATTGCTGGGAGCATCGATTACTATTTATTCATCAAGTATTAATCGTCCCATAAGTTCCCGTCTGAACCAGCCTTAGTTTCTTTAGTATCAGAAAGGTAAAGCATGCAAAAACTTATGGGGCGATTAATTCACATACAAATGCATACTGGTGAAGCCTCTTAATCTAATAACAATGTCATGATGATATAGAGATGCTTTTCAAAAGGACTCCCAGAGCCACTAAATGTTAGAATTTTTTAGTAAATAGTGAAATATGAGGAACACTTCACAGTTATTTTTTCTGGCTATGCGTAGGATCATAACTGCTCGATTTATTTAATTTTTCCTCCTTGGCTATAAAACTCTAAATACCTTCAATGACAAATCGTTATTGAAGGTATTTTTTTGTCCTGTATTTTTTAATCATTAGAAAAATACTTATTGAAATCGTTGACAACAAGAAATTTTAATTAGCATGACAATATTTACACACAAGACTCACTACCCACTAATGGGATATCGCCTAACCTTCAGAAAAAACCTCAAACTCCACAATAACATCATAAGCAATTATTTATTAAAATTAAATTACTCACAATATTAAGAATTCAACACCCTCCAATATTAATTAGGTACTTAGTGGATTACCCAAGCCATTATACACAGAGTTACCCACAGCTTTTATAGGTAATCTAATTAGGGCCAAATCCGGATTAAACCCCATAATTTAATAAATTTTAAGATTCGATAGCGATGCAGAATAGGATATTACCCTTATTAAACAGTATTTTCATGTAAAATAATGGGATAATATCGATGTTAGCGACTACTTTTATAGGGAGCACTTTAACTCTCTATCCTGATAGAATTTGTAAAATGACAATTAATTTTTTCAGAATGAGTGTTATGGTATTCATTCTTTATTCATAAAAATTCAAGTATTTTTAAAGAGAAATCACTTTACCTGAGGCAATCAATATGAACAAACTTTCAACTGGCATCATTTTTATAAGTAGCATATTAATCTCTGGTTGCTATAGCCAGGGTGGATGGGCACCAACTGTCGACTCCTATAATGACCCTAATGCCTATCGAATCAACCAGGATATGGCTGAGTGCAAAGATTTGGCAACTCATGCATCTGGCGGCACAGCTAAGGAAACTGCCATCGGTGCTGGAATAGGTGGCTTGATTGGCGCGGCTGGCGGCGCTGCTCTAGGGGCAATTGCAGGAAGCCCAGGTACCGGCGCAGCCATAGGTGCAGCAGCTGGAGGCATAGGTGGCGGAGCTAAGCAAGGTTTTGAATCCGAAGCCCAATATAAAAGATCTTATTCAAATTGCATGAGAAACCGTGGCCATCATATTGTTAATTAACTGATTTTATTAATAGCTCGTTAATCTCTCTGCACAGGGAAGTGCAGGCATTTTGAATCTCACCTCAATTTTTTGACCACCTCACGGCAGACCTTAATGTGTTTGCTTGGTTTGCATATCTATTGACATTAAAAGTACAGCATATAATTCAGAATTGCTAACAACCCTTACTTCCCGCGTTACTCAAAAGTAAATTCCCTCCATTACCCATGAATTTTCTTTTCTCAAAAAATGCTGCTAAAGCAACAACTGCTAAATATACCGCCACTCGGCTGATATAATGCTCAATTTTTTGGCGTATTATCAAAAGGGCTGTTTTATGAATTGGGCATATACTTTTTCCGGTTTTGCTGTAGGTATGTTGGTTGGCGTAACCGGTGTAGGAGGCGGGTCACTAATGACACCACTACTGGTATTTCTGTTTGGCTTTAAACCCGCCGTCGCTGTAGGTACAGACCTATTGTTTGCGGCTATCACCAAAACAGGTGGCGTCTGGGTCCATCACAATAAACATAGCTCGGTAGACTGGAAAATTGTCGGCTGGCTGGCGCTGGGTAGCATCCCTTTCGCGCTGATTACCTTATACACACTTCAATATTTAAGCTCCATCGGCAAAGAAACGACTGGCGCGATTACTTTTACCCTGGGTATTGCACTGCTGCTGACCGCCGCTTCCTTGATCGTCCGTAGCCTGTTATTAAGTCGGTCGGCAAAACTTAATCCCATTGATGATGAACATAGCACTCCCGAAAACACCGGACGATTCAAACATTTGCAAATACCAGCCACAATTCTGATTGGTGCTGTACTAGGTGTTTTAGTGACATTATCATCTGTAGGTGCAGGCGCACTGGGCACTGTCGCCTTGCTGTTTTTGTATCCCAGGATGACCACATTAAAAATTGTAGGCACAGACTTGGCTCATGCCATCCCCCTGACAGCGGTCGCAGGACTCGGCCACCTAAGTTTAGGTAATGTTGATTTAGTGTTACTAAGTAGCCTTCTGGTCGGCTCTCTGCCGGGCATATGGATCGGCAGTCACCTCAGCGCGAAGATTCCCGAGCGTTTTTTGCGTCCAATCTTAGCTTCGATTCTTTTATTAATCGGATTAAAGTTTGTATTGCAATAAAACCAAAATAAGTCGGCTTTGCTCAGTCCATATAATTAGTAGATCAAAAGCACATAGCTTGTATGACTTACCGCACATAGCTAGCAAAACAATTTATTACACTTAAACCCGTTCGCCAAACAACGCCGTACCGATTCTAACTATAGTTGATCCTTCTGTAATCGCTGCCTTTAGATCACCACTCATACCAAATGAATAAGTATCTAGCTCATACTTTTTTAGTTTCGTAACGGCTTCATACAAAGCTTTATAAGATAGGCGTTGTTGCTCAAACTCCTGATGCGGAGCAGGAATGGCCATTACGCCACGTAGCTTCAAGTTTGGCAGCATAGCGATCTGCTCACAAAGCAATGGCAATTCAGCCAAAGAGATGCCAGACTTACTGAGTTCATCGCTGACATTAATTTGCAGACAAATATTTAACGGTGGCCAATAAAGCGGTCGCTGATCACTCAGTCGTTGGGCTATCTTAAAACTGTCCACGCTGTGCACCCAATCAAAATGAGCGGCCAAGGCTCGGGTTTTATTGGATTGAATAGGGCCGATAAAATGCCAGGTAATCGCATACGCAGCTAGTTCCTGTTGTTTTTTTAAAGCTTCCTGCAAATAGTTTTCGCCAAAATGGCGCTGACCGGCCTGATAAGCTGCCGCTATATCTTCTGCAGGCTTGGTTTTACTAACAGCCAGTAAAATCACCTCGCCCGGCTGACGGTTGCCAGCCAACTCAGCTTCCCTGATTTGTGTATGTATATTTTTGAGTCTTTGAGCTATGGTGGTCATGAGGCGGTTTCGAGTAATTTTAATGCCAAGGAAAATTGCTATGAATGAACTTTAAATCGCATCGTCGGCATCGTTATTACCACTGACGCCTTAATACACACATTCAAAACACGAAAGATAAACTATGATATAACAATAATTTTATTTTTGTCTTCAAGAGGATGTTATGGATATTGCCGAATTACTGGCCTTTTCAGCTAAAAACAAAGCGTCGGATTTACATTTGTCAGCCGGACTTCCACCCATGATCCGGGTAGACGGCGATATTCGGCGCATTAATATTCCTGCCCTCGATCATAAAGAAGTGCATGCACTCATTTATGACATTATGAATGACAAGCAACGCCGCGACTATGAAGAGTTTTTGGAAACCGATTTTTCCTTTGAACTGCCCGGTGTTGCCCGCTTTCGTGTTAACGCTTTTAATCAGGAACGAGGCGCCGCTGCCGTATTCAGAACCATTCCTTCTGTCATTTTAAGCTTGGAAGATTTGAAAGCACCCAAATTTTTTGAAGAATTATGCCAAAAGCCGCGCGGACTGGTCTTGGTAACAGGGCCGACGGGTTCCGGCAAGTCAACCACGTTAGCCGCGATGATCAACCATATTAACTGCAATGATTACGCGCATATTTTAACCGTTGAAGATCCCATCGAGTTTGTTCATGAAAGCCAAAAGTGTTTAATTAACCAGCGTGAAGTTCATCGGGACACCCACGGTTTTAACGAGGCCTTACGCTCTGCCCTGCGGGAAGATCCCGACATCATTCTGGTTGGAGAAATGCGGGACCTTGAAACAATCAGGCTGGCAATGACCGCAGCTGAAACTGGTCACCTTGTTTTTGGAACTTTGCATACCACGTCTGCCGCAAAAACCATCGATCGTATTATCGACGTATTTCCTGCCGCAGAAAAAGACATGATTCGCGCCATGCTTTCCGAATCGTTACAGGCGGTCATTTCTCAAACCTTGCTAAAGAAAAATGGCGGCGGACGAATTGCCGCACATGAAATCATGGTCGGCACATCGGCAATACGAAATCTGATTCGTGAAGCCAAGGTTGCGCAAATGTATTCTGCGATCCAGACCGGTCGTAAAGATGGCATGCAAACCTTGGATCAAAACATGAAAGAACTGGTTGATAAAGGACTTATCAATGCAAAAATGGCCATGGAAAAAGCCGTCAATAAAGACATGTTCCGGTAGGAAAAATTATGGATTTTAATGCGCTACTTCAGCTGATGGTGCAGAAAAAAGCATCAGATTTATTTATAACCGCAGGCCGGGCGCCAACGATAAAAGTCGATGGCAAACTGCTCGAAGTTTCCAAGACATTGTTGACTCCCGAACAGTCCTTGATGCTGGTGCAAAGTCTAATGAACCAGCGCCAGCGGGATGAATTTGAAAACACCAAAGAATGCCAGTATGCCATCGGCGTCAATAATCTGGGCCGTTTTCGGATCAGCGCATTTACCCAACGTGACGCGGCCGGCATGGTGCTCAGACGCATTGAAAATGACATACCAGATGCCGAATCATTAAATTTACCGCCTATATTAAAAGATCTAATCATGGCAAAACGCGGTTTGGTGCTGTTTGTCGGTGCGACCGGTACCGGTAAGTCAACATCATTGGCGGCCCTTATCAAATATCGTAATCAAAACACTAGCGGGCATATCATCACCATTGAGGATCCTATAGAATTTCAGCATCCGCATCTGGGTTGCATTGTCACTCAACGAGAAGTGGGGATTGATACCGAATCTTATGAGGTGGCGTTGAAGAACACCCTACGCCAAGCGCCCGATGTGATATTGATTGGTGAAATCAGGTCTCGAGAAACCATGCAAAATGCGATCACCTTTGCCGAAACAGGTCATTTATGCCTGTCGACACTGCACGCCAACAATGCCAATCAGGCCATAGACCGTATTATGCATTTCTTCCCGGATGAAATGCATGGCCAGTTATTTATGGATTTATCGCTTAATTTGCGGGGCATAGTTGCCCAGCAATTGATCAAACGAACAGACGGCCAAGGGCGTTATCCCGCAATTGAAATATTGATTAATACGCCTTTAGCCAAAGATTACATCCGTAAAGGCGAGATTAGCAAGCTTAAAGAATTAATGAAAGATTCGCGTGAACACGGCATGCAGACCTTCGACCAGTCACTCTACGATTTATATATGACCGGAAAAATAAGTTATGAAGACGCCCTTAACTCCGCTGATTCCCGTAATGAAGTCCGATTGATGATCAAACTGGGCTCCGAAACGGCCGGCAGTTTTGGCGATGATGACATGACGCTATCAGATACGGATAATTAACTTAATAACTGGTAAAATACATTTTATTTAAATTAAAGCGAGAAACTATGACCGCTCCAGAAGCCTTATATGAATCAAAACTGCCGTCTTTAAAACTTCGCGCTCGCGGAAAAGTCCGGGATATTTATAATATTGATGACCGACACATGCTGATCGTGAGCACTGACCGACTGTCTGCATTTGATGTGATTTTACCGGATCCGATCCCAGGCAAAGGCCGGGTTTTAACCAGTGTGTCCAATTTCTGGTTTGAAAAAATGCAGCACGTTATGCCGAATCATCTGACTGATATTCCATTGGAACAAGTCGTTCCCGATGTTGCAGAACGGGCACAAATTGAAGGTAGGGCTATCGTTGTTAAATTATTACAGCCGTTACCTGTTGAAGCGATTGTGCGTGGTTATCTGATCGGTTCCGGCTGGAAAGATTATCAAAAAACCGGTGCTATTTGTGGCATTAAATTACCCGAATATTTATTGCAGGCCCAACAATTACCGGAAGCGATTTATACGCCATCTACAAAAGCGGCCGTTGATCAGCATGATGAAAATGTCACGTTTGAAGCAACTGTTGACTTGATAGGCCGGGATCTAGCCGAAAAAGTGCGCGATGCCAGCTTAACGTTATATCGCGAAGCCGCAGCCTACGCCAAAGATCGCGGCATTATTATTGCCGATACCAAATTCGAGTTTGGCGTCGATGATGACGGTGTTTTATATTTGATTGATGAAGCCTTAACCCCTGATTCTTCTAGATTCTGGCCTGCGGATCAATATCAGGTCGGCATCAGTCCGCCTAGCTTTGACAAACAGTATATACGCGATTATCTGGAAACCTTGGACTGGAATAAAACTGCACCCGGCCCACATTTACCGGCTGAAGTAGCTGCGTATTGCGCGGAGAAATACCGCGAAGCTGAAATCAGGTTAACACAGGGTTAATTGATATTTGCTGGGGCAAACTCATTTACCCTGACGGTTAATAACGCCCCCAAGATAACCAATTTATTTGGTTACCGATTCTTGATCTATTATTTCTACCTGATAACGGTAGGCCCTGATGCGTTCAGACCAATAGTCCGAGGGCAATCCCGCTTTTTGTTTTAAATGCCGTAAAAATTGCTCAGGCTCGGGTAGTGACTCCCAAACTGAAGGTAAAAATGTTCCACGTCGATTACCTTCCTCCAAAATCAACCCGTCTATGCCCGGTTGTAACTGGGCGATTAAATCCTGCTGCGAACTAAATGAAATCGACTCAGCCGGTGTGAGCAGCGACAAATGAATTTCAAGCTCATCGAATTCATAAACTTGCAACGGTGGAAATCGAGGATCTTTAAAAGCGGCGGAAAAGGCATTTTCGGCAATATCTTCAGCCAACGTTCTGACCGCTTCCAACATCCCAATACAACCGCGTAACTGCTGATTTATCTGCAAAGTAACAAAAGTGGCTCGTTGCTCAGTTAGCTCTTCCGGATAATCAGCCAGATTGATTGTTAGTGGCCGACCGGTTTGTAAGCCATGTTGTATGGAGTTTTTGGCTAATGCCAATAGCCGTTGCTGATTGGCTTTATTCAATGACATAAGCACCGTAACCTACTACGCTGAATTTATCACCGGCCGTGTCACCAGAATTGCGTAGATCAATCATATTGATCGAAAGCCCTTTTTTTCTCGCGAGTTTTAACAATCCGCTAACTGGAATCATCCCGCACGCAAATTCTGAAACAAGCTGTTCATAATTTAACCCCTCTATGAGTTTACTGGTAGCTTGATCCATAACTTTTGCAGTCGTATATTCGTGATAATGACTCAAGTCAGAACTGATAACTATCAGTGTTTCTTCACCGCCCCACAGGGCTTCAAGAACCTGACTGACTTGGATAGGCAAAGCATCACCGACAACAACAGGCACGATTTTAAAATTATTAAGTACCTCTTGTAAAAATGGCAAATGCACTTCCAGACTGTGTTCGTAAGTGTGGGCCTGTTCAAGATATTCGACAAAAGGCAATTGCGCGATTTCTTCTACCCCTGACATATCAACCGGGACATTACCCAGCGGCGTGGCGAATGTATCCGCCCGACTTACGGCAAGTCCTCTAAAAGCAAAACGATGTGAAGGCCCCAAAAGCACAACTCGGGTTATCAGGTTTCTGGCTTTTATTAGGCGGGCATAAGCACTTGCCGCAATCGGTCCGGAATATATATAGCCAGCATGAGGCACAATAATGGCTTTAGGTGTTTTCGCATTGGTTGCGGCTACACTTAAAAACTGGCTAAGCATCCTATGAAGTTGCTTTGAATTTTCAGGATAAAATGTACCAGCTACGGCGGGTTGTCTAATCATGATTTTATCTTGTTTGTTTTACCGTGAGAATCATTAATCCGAATTTCTTAATGATAGTTAATTAAAAACATTCCAAAAGAATTCAATAATAGAGTCAAGCTCAACTTTTATCCATACGTATCAATACGTAAGACTACAAAAAAGCATTTATTTTATTCCAGTTATAAGTCATGCTAGACAAGATTAAGGTAAATGATTTATATCATAACAGGAGAATAATCATGGCTGACTTTGTTACCCAGCATACCGTAAAAACTCATTACTGGCATACTTTGGAGGATGGCCGGGTACAATGCGATTTGTGTCCGCGCTTTTGCAAGATGCACAAAGGCCAGCGCGGCTTATGCTTTGTCAGACAGAATCTGGATGAGCAAATAGTCATGACCAGTTACGGTCGCTCCAGCGGCTTTGCCATTGACCCTATCGAGAAAAAACCGCTAAATCATTTTTTACCAGGCACCCCGGTGTTTTCTTTCGGAACTGCCGGTTGCAATTTGGCCTGTAAGTTCTGTCAGAATTGGGACATCAGTAAATCCAGGGAAATGGATATCTTGATGAGTAAAGCGTCTCCCGAGGCTATCGCCCGAGCGGCAAAAGGTTATGGTTGTGCTAGCATCGCTTTTACCTATAATGATCCGGTAGTTTTTCATGAATATGCGCTGGATACCGCACAAGCCTGTCGGAGTCAGGGCATTAAATCGGTTGCGGTTTCAGCAGGTTATGTTTGCGAGCAGCCCAGAGCGGAGTTTTATCAATGGATGGATGCCGCCAATATTGATTTGAAAGCCTTTACCGAACGTTTTTATCACCAGGTGACAGGAGGTCATCTGGAACCGGTATTGGAAACACTAAAGTATATCAAACATGAAACCCCGACCTGGCTGGAACTGACCACGCTGATCATTCCGGGCGAAAATGATTCAGAAGCCGAACTGGAAGCCATGACCCAATGGGTGGTCGAACATCTTGGACCGGAGGTGCCGATGCATTTTAGTGCATTCCATCCCGATTGGAAGATGCAGGATAAGCCAGCCACTCCGCTTTCATCGTTATTGCAGGCAAGACAAATCGCTATAAAAAACGGCGTGCGTTATGCCTATGTAGGCAATGTGCATGACAAGTCCGCAGACAGCACCTATTGTCATAGCTGCAAACAGTTACTGATAGGCCGTGATTGGTACGAATTGTCTGAATGGAATATCGATGAATCGGATAACTGCCGGTTTTGTGGGGAACAGTGTGCGGGGGTGTTTCAGTCTAAACCGGGAAACTGGGGAGCGAAACGGCAAGCGGTGTTGATGAATCAGATAAACTGATGTCCGGAGAAAGTTTGGAGTTCAAAATCCAGGCTTGAACTCCAAACTTTAGATGTTATTCAGCAAGTTGCAAACTGTATTGGCACCAGAAAACTAACTTGATTTACAAACTACAACGAATCACCAATATATTTTTTATAAAACGGCCAGGTTTTAACGTGCAAATGTTTTCTGATTGGCGATTTAATAACCGATACGCACAAAGCAATCGAAAACAAACACCAAACCGCCGCATATTCGTTGGGATCGGAGGTGGTAACGTCAGAAATAAACGGCCCTATTAAATAATGGAAGCCTACAAAACGCCAGGAACCGTACATGAGCGGCAGATAAAACGCGACCAGAATATAAGTAAAGGCATGTAAACCCCAGTTAAAGCCAAACAACCAGCCGACAGGATCGGACATCAGGCCGTTCAAAGGCATTTGCCAGGCAATATGCCATGAACCGGAAGTGGAGCATACACTCGGCCCACAAAAACCCTCTGTACCAACGTGGCAAGAGCCAGCCCAGACAAACGGGTACATTTTGATCAGCATGAACAGAGTGCCAATCGCGCAAAGAGTGTAAACCGTGGTTCGTATTTTTAATTTAACGCTTTCCGGAATGAAATACATCGCGACCATATTGACAAAAAATGGCTGGAAAGAAACATGCAAGTAACCTAAAAGCGTGAGAATCTGATTACTAGGATTGTCACATAAATCGATATAAACGTAGGTAGCGGCCTGTAACAATTCCATTAAGGCAAAATAAGTTAACGGAATCCAGAGCTCTTTTGATTCCCCTTGTTTAATCGCAACATAAGCTGCGGTACTAAGACCTGCGACGGCTAAAACACCAGACGCTTCACCACTCCAACACATAGAACTGACCTTATTTTAATTATTAAATACAGCTTACCCATGTACAGGTAGCAGTAATGTTTTATTGGCTGTGATGTATACCATTGAGTGATCGCCAGCCAACACAGCTATAGCCTTGTTTTTTTTAAAATCCGCATGCAGAAACATAAGTGATCTAAACAAACGGTAGTAAACCTTATCATTGTATTACACTGACAGGAATTGAGAAAACGTAATCCATTTTTGTAATAATTTGGCCACTCTAAAATGGAACACGGATGACGCGGATTTAAACAGCCGTAAGACGAAAGGTGAAAAAATTACAATCCTGGTTTTTTGCTTTTAGTTTCTGGTTAACCAGATCTACGCGGCCAACTAAATGCCTTTATAACCCGAAGTAATCGGATAACGCCGATCGCGACCAAACGCACGCTCTGTAATTCTAATGCCTGGCGGTGATTGCCGGCGCTTATATTCATTCCGGTCAACCAGGCTGATGGCTATGGTTACATCTTCCCTGCTGAATCCGGCAGCGATTATTTCATCGGCAGATTGATCTTTTTCAATATAACGTTCCAAAATCGGATCAAGCAGATCATAAGGCGGCAAGGAATCAGCATCAATTTGATCCGGTGCAAGTTCGGCCGATGGAGGTCTTGAAATGACTCGTTCGGGTATGACCTGAGAAATCGAATTACGATAACAGGCCAGCTGATAAACCAATAGTTTGGGCACATCTTTGATTGGCGCAAAACCACCGGACATGTCGCCGTAAAGCGTCGCGTAACCGACGCTCATTTCACTTTTATTGCCGGTCGTTAATAATAATTTGCCCTGTTTGTTGGACAGCGCCATTAACACCACGCCCCGGCAACGCGCCTGAATATTTTCCTCGGTGGTATCTTTGGCAGTACCGACAAAAATATCCGCCAACATGCCGGTAAAAGCCTTAACGGCTGGTTCTATTGGAATGCTATGGTAATGGACACCCAATAGTTGCGCTTCCAACACTGCATCTTCGTTGCTCATGTCTTGCGTGTAACGTGATGGCAACAAGACCGCTTCAACTTTATCGGCGCCCAAGGCATCAACCGCCAAAGCCAGCACCAGCGCTGAATCAATACCACCGGACAAACCTAAAATGGCACCCTGGAAACCATTTTTTCTGACATAGTCTTTAATGCCCAAAACCAGCGCCTGATATTCGCTGGAGATTTGGTTATAAAGTGGCGCACAAGTGGTTTTTATGGGCTGATTACCATCAAACACAACCACGCTGAGTTGCTCTTTAAACTCCGCAGCACGAAAAACAATGTCGCCATCAGCATTCACCACAAATGATGCACCATCAAAAATCAATTCATCCTGACCGCCAACCTGATTAACATAAACCAAGGGCAATTGGGCCGCCTTTACCTGGCGACATACAATGTCTTCGCGTTGATGTATTTTTCCCGAATTAAACGGTGAGGCGTTAAGTGTCAGTAATAACTCGGCGCCCGCCTGTTTGTTGTCCTCAATAATGCCGGTTCGCCAAACATCTTCACAAATAGTCAGCCCAATAAACCTGCCGTTAAATTCAAATACACAGGGCTGATCACCCGCCGTGAAATAACGTTGTTCATCAAAAACACCATAATTAGGCAAGGCCCGTTTGCGATAACACGCGACAATCGCGCCTTGATGAAGTAATGCTGCGCTGTTGTAAAGCTTGCCCCCCTCGTACTCAGGAAATCCGACGACTAAAGCAATACCGATAACACGGTCGGCAATTTGATAAAGTGCGTTATTTGCGGCGGTAATAAAATCGCTGCGAAATAACAAATCTTCCGCAGGATAACCGGTGACGGTCAGTTCCGGAAAAACGACCATATCGGCATTCAGTTGATCACGGGCATGAATTGCTGTGTTGACGATGTTGTCGATATTCGCGGCAATATTGCCAACCAGAAAATTGGTTTGGGCCAGGGCTATTTTTAGGGTCATTTAGGAAACGATACAAATTTAAAAATACGGAATGAATGGAAGTAAATTAATGACCTACACATTTTCCAGCAAATTAACAAATGGATAATGGATTTTCCAGCGGTAAGCTTGAAAATCCCTTCTATCAGTAGCAACAATTCGTCCATGTCCCCAAAATTTCGCTATTAAAATTAACAAGGCATCCGCCAAATCCATTGGCAAATCAACGTATTTGCGCATTAGGATTGCCATTCTGGGAAACTCGATTTCACCGATATTAAAAACTTTAAATAAACCATCGCCTTGCGCCAGCAGGAATTCGGCCGAATATTTTGCACCACAACGGGTTTGTAGTAGATAGCAGACTTCCGTAACAACAGGCACGGTCGTAATCAATGGTTCATTGAATTCGGAAGCATAACTGCGTAAATTTTGGTGTAAATTGTCGCGACAATCAAGAACAGCCACCCAAAAATCCGTATCGGCACTCATCATGATTAACCCATAAATATTTTTATAATCGACAGACAACTTGCCATCACCTTCCATGCACCCCAGAATTCCATGCTGCTCAATGATTCTTGGCATCTTTTGTTCAGGGGTGGCAATAGTTTCATCAACCGCTTGCAGCGATTTCTGCTATGGGTTTATGTAATCGTTGTTGTAATGCCAATAGACGTTCAGAGTGAACTTGGTCTAATTCAATTTCAATATACATGTTGATCCTTCTTTTTGAATTAGCTCGAAAATAAAAAAGAGCTAAATCGGAACAGATAAAAACACATAATATCTTGAAGAGTTTATAGGTTATTATCTGCAGATAGTGTCCGATGTTTCGCCTACAAACACCCCTTCATCGCCACGCCAATATCCGTTGGCGAACTGACTACTTCAATACCTGCAGCTTTAAGCACGGCGACTTTACCTTCTGCAGTGCCTTTGCCACCGGTCACAATTGCACCGGCATGGCCCATGCGTTTTCCTGGAGGTGCGGTTTGACCAGCGATATACGCAACCACAGGTTTGGTGACATGAGCTTTAATATATTCTGCGGCATCTTCTTCTTCACCTCCGCCAATTTCACCGACCATAACAATACCTTTGGTTTGTTCATCAGCCTGAAATCGACTGAGTACGTCGACAAAATTCATGCCGTGAATCGGATCGCCGCCTATGCCAACACAGGTGCTTTGTCCCAAGCCTTGTGCGGTAGTTTGATGAACGGATTCGTAGGTTAAGGTGCCGGAGCGCGATACGATACCTATTGAGCCTGGCAAATGGATATTAGCAGGCATGATGCCGATTTTGCATTCGCCAGGGGTAATGATGCCCGGGCAGTTGGGACCAATTAACAAGGCACCGGTTTCAGCCATAGCAGCCTTAACGCGCAGCATTTGTAAAATGGGTATGCCTTCGGTGATGCAGACAATCAGTTTAATTCCGGCATCAACGGCTTCAAGAATGGCATCGGCCGCATAAAAAGGTGGCACATAAATCACGCTGGCGGTCGCGCCGGTAGTATTGACTGCATCCTGTACCGTATTAAAAACCGGCAGGCCCAAATGGATTTCGCCGCCACGTTCCGGGGTCACGCCACAGACTAATTGCGTGCCATAGTCCAAGGCTTGTTGTGAATGAAAGGTGCCTTGCTTGCCAGTAAAGCCCTGGCAAATTACTTTGGTGTCTTTATTGATTAAAATGCTCATGATACGGCCTCTGCCAATGCTACAACTTGTTCAGCCGCGTGCGCCAAATCATCCGCTGCATAAAGATTTAGTCCTGTGTTGCTTAACAAGGCGCGACCTTGTTCGGCATTGGTGCCTTCGAGGCGCACTACCACCGGTACGGTAACGTGAATTTGTTCAACTGCCGCTAAAATGCCTGCCGCAATAATATCGCACTGCACAATGCCGCCAAAAATATTTACCAAAACCGCTTTTACGCTGCTATCAGACAGAATCAGCTTGAACGCTTCGCAGACTTTTTCAATGCTGGTGCCGCCGCCTACATCCAGAAAATTCGCCGGCTGTCCGCCTTTCAGTTTAACCAGATCCATGGTCGCCATCGCCAGTCCGGCACCATTAACCATGCAGCCAATGTTACCGTCCAAGGTGATGTAATTAAGTCCGAACTGCTGAGCTTTATTTTCTTTTTCATCTTCCTGTTCGGCATCTTTCATCGCCAGAATATCAGGATGCACCTCGACCGCATTATCATCAAAATTGATTTTGGCATCCAGCGCCAACAAGTCACCGCTATCTGTTTCTATCAGCGGGTTAATTTCAATTTGACTGGCATCTTTGGCTATAAACAAGTCATACAAACCTTGCATAATTTTTTCCAACGCTTTGATTTGTTTGCCTTTAAGACCCAAAGTGTAGGCGACTTTCCGGCATTGATAAGCCTGTAAGCCGGCAGCTGGATGCACAGGCACCGAGATGATCTGTTCGGGTGCTTCGTGGGCAACGGTTTCAATATCCATACCACCAGCTGCAGAAGCAACAAAAATTATGCGTTGAGAGCCGCGATCGACCAGTATGCTTAAATATAACTCGCGTTTGATCGGGTAAATTTTTTCGATTAACAATGAATTAATCGGTAAGCCATGCGCATCCGTTTGCTGGGTGACCAGTCTCTTGCCCAACATGCCCTGACTAAATTCGGTCACTTCAGCCAGTGTTTTGGCCAGTTTTACACCGCCGACTTTGCCCCGACCACCGGCATGAACCTGCGCTTTTACTACCCAACCATCTCCACCCAAATCTTTGGCAACCTGAGCGGCACTTTCAGCTGTTGTCGCCTGCTTGCCTTCAGGCACAGGTATGGCGTAATGCAAAAATAACTGTTTAGCCTGATACTCATGGATATTCATTTATTACTCCTGGATAGACCGGTTAAATCCGGCGGAATTTTCATACACTGATAACAACTAAATGCTACGATTGTCCACTGACACTTTAATTAGCTTTCGGCGGTTAATCTGGCCCCTACAAACTTGCCCGTATTCAATTAACCTATTTATTAAGCATTTTAACCAAGTCACTGTAAAACGCCATTCTAAAAACACACATGTCTGCAAATAGCACTGAAACTATCTTCCCATGTCCCTTCTCTAAAGGCTACGGCATTCCGGCCCAACAAGCCTGGCTATTGCTTAAGGTATTTTTAGGTTATCGACTAATACTTGCCGGCCTGTTTATAACACTGTTTTACAGCGACAAAAGCACGTCCTTACTTGGCAGTTACGATAGCGAATTATTCATTCACAGTAGCCAGGTTTATTTATTTCTCTCCTTTCTTTCCGCAATCTGTATAGGTTGGCGACTCATTAGCTATGCAGTACAGGCGCAGTTTCTTATTTTTACTGACATTCTCATTCTCACCTTAATCATGCATGCCTCAGGCGGCATTAACAGTGGTCTTGGCACTCTGCTTGCTGTATCTATCGCCGTTGGTGGTTTATTAATCGGAGGACGCTGTGCAATGTTCTTCGCAGCACTGGCCAGTTTGGCAGTCTTGGCAGAACAGGTATTTGCCGATTATTCACACAGCTTCGATTCCAACTCTTACGCTAATGCAGGTATGCTGGGCGCTTCATTTTTTACTATTGCATTATTGTCCTATATTCTCGCAAAACGTAGCGAGCAAATATTCCAACTTGCCGATCAACAACAACAAACCATCACCAAGCTGGAAGATCTTAACAAATACATTATCCAGCACCTGCAATCCGGCATCATTATCACCAATAAGCAGCAAGCTATACAAATGGCCAACGAGGCGGTCTTAAAACTGGCTAATTTGAACACCATGGCGGTCCAATTGGGCGATATTTCAGATTTTTTATCGCTCGCGTTTCAAACCTGGCTAACTGATCCAGAACAAAACTTTGTTTTGTTACAACTACCTAACCAGTCGGAAATACACTGCCGGTTCATGCCACTACCCACTGGTCACGAAACTTATTATATGGTTATTCTTGAGGATATTGCGCTTTATAATCAGCACGTCCAGCAAAGTAAGCTGGTCTCACTAGGCCGATTGACTGCCAGCATAGCCCATGAAATACGTAATCCCTTAGGTGCAATCAGCCATGCAGGTCAATTACTCTCTGAAAATCCACTATTATCCAGTCAGGACAAACGTTTAACTGAAATAATTCAAAATCACTCTGGACGTGTTAATCATATTATTGAAGATATTTTGCAACTTTCCAGAAGAACTGATTCACGCCGAGAAATGATTAACCTGAAATCATGGCTGGCCAATTACCTAAAGACTTTTTTTCTTGAAAATGTCGTCACTTCCGATATCTTCAGCTTTTCTTTTCCAAAAGAAGCCTTGGGCGCGTTCATTGATCCCGGGCATTTAAAGCAAATCATGGACAATTTATGTCGAAATGCTCTTAAATACGGCAATCCTGAAACAGGGAAAATCCAAATTCGCATTTATACCCTACAACAGTCATCCTGCCTGGAAATAATAGATAATGGAGCCATTATCAGTCGGGAAAATCAAAATCATCTGTTTGAACCTTTTTTTACTACCTCATCCAGCGGAACAGGTCTGGGGCTTTATATCTCAAAAGAATTAGCCGAATTAAATCAGGCCAAATTAAGCTATTATTTAACCGATGATAACCTTAACTGTTTTCGACTGTGCTTGTTAAATGCAGAACAAAATCTAATTGATTTATGAAAAAACCACTGGCATTAATTGTAGACGACGAACCTGATATACGTGAACTGCTTGAAATAACTTTAAACAGAATGGCTATTGAAACGTGTACGGCCGAAGATATACATGGCGCAAAACAGCTATTACAACATAACCTATTTGATGTTTGCCTTACCGACATGAAACTGCCAGACGGGAACGGTTTAGAGCTAGTTGACTTTATTCAAACCTTAGCTACACCTTTACCGGTTGCCGTTATTACAGCACACGGGAATATGGAATCGGCGATTTTGGCGATGAAAAAAGGGGCTTTTGATTTTGTTTCCAAGCCGGTTGATTTATCAGGTCTTAGAGTCCTAATAAACAATGCATTAAAACTTTCTGAAGCCGCTACCAAAGACCGACGAAGTCGACATTTATTACTCGGTGATTCTTTGG
The DNA here is from genome assembly GCA_947505055.1 of Methylococcaceae bacterium. Next base: position 42,415 of record CANNLO010000003.1, read on the forward strand.
TCATGCAGGAGATCAGATCTAAAATAAATAAAGTCGCCAGAAGTCAGGCACCGGTTTATATCAGCGGTGAATCAGGAACCGGTAAAGAACTGGTAGCAAGACTGATCCATCAACACAGCTCCCGAAGCGACCATGCTTTTGTACCTATTAACTGTGGAGCAATTCCCTATGAACTGATGGAAAGTGAGTTTTTCGGTCATAAAAAAGGCAGCTTTAGCGGTGCGGTCAGCGATAAAAAAGGCTTGTTCCAGTCCGCAGAAGGTGGCACTTTATTTCTTGATGAAGTTGGCGATTTACCGTTGTCCTTGCAAGTTAAATTATTACGTGCGATTCAAGAAAAAAAAATTCGCCCCGTTGGAGATTCACTGGAGATTCCGGTTGACATCCGTTTACTTAGCGCCACCCATAAGAACCTGAGCGATATGGTTCAAGAAGGTAGTTTCAGACAAGATTTATATTATCGTATCAATGTCATTGATTTTCACGTTCCACCCTTGCGTGAACGCCCTGAAGATATACACGGACTTGTTAATCATATCCTGGCCAGATTGACCGAAGCTAATAAGCAGGAAATACCCTTGTTATCAACTGCGGCACTGTCGGCCTTGCAGCAATATTCTTTCCCTGGAAATGTTAGAGAACTTGAAAATATTTTGGAACGGGCGCTTGCAATGTATAACGGTAGCCGCATTGAGAAAGAGGATCTTAATCTGCCAAAAGATTCCTGTCTTGCCAAACCGCCTGAGTTTGATCCAGACTCAAGTTCGCTGGAAATGCATCTGGAAAAAATCGAAAAAAAAGCTATCGCCCAGGCACTGGAAAAAAATCAATGGGACAAAATTGCCACCGCCAAGCATTTAGGTATCTCACTCAGATCATTAAGTTACCGAATGAAAAAACAGAATATCGATGATTCAAGCTAATAACTTTATTGAATAATTAGCTTGGCTTTTTAAATCTTACGACCTTGTTTAAAGGGCTGAGGTTAATTTCATCGACCACTATCATTGTTCGTGAATTAAGCACATACGACACTGTTTCGGCGACATCTTCAGGTTCAATATAATTACTGTCATCATCGCCCGGCTCAAAAGACAAGGATTCAAAAAACGCAGTTTTAACCATGCCAGGATTAATAAGACAGACCCGAACACTACTTTTTCCGCACTCTTCACGTAAAGACTGGGTAAAACCGCGTAGCGCAAATTTACTGGCACAATATATCGCTCCTTTGCGACTGCCCTTTAAAGCGGCTTCCGAGCCTATAAAAATCAAATCGCTGTGTTTTTTTCGTTTTAGTGCAGGCAATAAGGCTCTGACTATAAAAGCCTGACTGGTAAAATTAAGCGTCATCAAGTCTTCAATTTGTGTATAGGAAAACTCTTCAACCGAGCTAAACTGGCCTTTTCCTGCACAAAAAATCACCGCATCAAGCTCCGGAAATGTTTGCTCCAGCTCGCGCATTTTTAGCGGTATATCCTTTAATCGACTTAAATCAAGTTGTACAGGGACGTAATTATAGCTTTGCATAACCAACTTGCTGCAATCACGCGAAACACCCAGTACCTGATGGCCTTGTTGCAATAAATTTATGGCGATCGCGCGGCCTATCCCGGAACTGGCGCCGGTTACCAGTATGGTACGTTTTATAGCGTGCATGGGAAAAATTTGACTGCTGGAATATAAGTTAAGATTTGTTGGGTACAGAACTGCATCATTTCCTGCTCCAGCTCTTGTTTATAAGAAACCATACCCTGCTGATTAACCAGAGGCCCTGCAAAAATTTTTTCTTCGGGATAAAGCTTGTGTACTTTTTTAAAAAAATTCTCCGGCAATCTGAATACACCCAGACTGACTGAATGCAGCTGTTTTAAATCAATACAGGAAAAAACCTGTTCAAAAAATTGTTGGTATTGTTGTTGATAGCCTGATTGATAAATTAGCGGATCAAAGCGCAAGCCAATTTGCCAACCTTGTTCCTGCAACTTGCAAAGGGCATCCAGACGACGCTCTACTGAAGGTGCTTTTGCCTCAACTTTTTTAGCTATGTCATCAGGTGACAAACTAAATGCGACGATACAGCGGGGCAAAGGTTCACGATTTAACAGACTTCTAACTTGCGTGCTTTTAGTTCGTAATTCCAGCCAGGCATTGGGTAGCGTTGCAAAAAAAGGTAAAAACTGCTCGGCAAAGCCGGTTACCGGTTCCAAAGCCAAACTGTCGCAATCGTAACCGGAAAAAAAATGCAGATTTTCATCAGGCGCTTCGGCACATAAATGCCTTATATCGTTTTGGAAATCTTCGTAATTAATAAACAACACATAATTAGCTGATTGATACATGCCTTGTAAAAAGCAATAGCGACAATCGTAAAGGCAATTCAGCATGTGCGAAAAATAATAATTTTTGCTTACGCCAATGCCATAACCCAAAGGGGCTGGCAGCGCAAAATTCTTATATTTTTCTGCCAATATCAAGGCAGGCTGCTGTTTTTGCAAACGAAAATTTTGTGCTTTAGGATTAAAGACTTCGCCGTAGCGACTGCAAATTATTTTTCGCGCTTGCGGAAATCGCCCAACAATATCAATAACACGCGGGTGTTGCAAAATAGCTTCTTCTATATAAATCGTTTCAATCATAAGTTTTTTTCAGGATTCTGTTTACATAATGTAGCACAACTTGCTCTAACAAAAGTTGGTGGAATTATTGTGATTGATCATGAAGACCCCATATAGGGTAAAATACTTTAACTCAACTAACACATTATCAAACATGAAAACAAATAAGATTGGTTTTATCGGTGGCGGCAATATGGCGTCTAGCCTGATTAGTGGATTGATTGCCAGTGGACATGCCCCGGAACAAATTTGGGTGTCGGACATTAACCCGGATACCCTCACCAACCTGGGTAACAGACTAAACGTTAACACCTCGGCTAACAATGCTGACATCGTAAACGCCGTTGATGTGGTCGTTCTGGCAGTCAAGCCGCAGACACTGAATGCTGTAGCTCAAAGCCTGGCAAAACTGGTTCAGCAAAAAAAACCACTGGTGGTATCAATCGCTGCGGGTATTAGCCAAAATAGCTTAAGTAGCTGGTTAGGTGTTGAAACCGCCATAGTACGGTGCATGCCGAACACGCCAGCACTGGTATTAACGGGTGCTACTGCCTTGCATGCCAATGATAAGGTAACGGCTGTACAGCATAATCTCGCTGAAAGTATTTTGCGAGCGGTTGGTATTGCACTTTGGGTTGAAAATGAAGCCGAACTGGACGCAGTCACAGCCGTTTCAGGCAGTGGCCCGGCCTATTACTTTTTACTCATGGAAGCCATGGAAACTGCCGCCTTAGAATTGGGTTTAAGCTTGGGAACCGCTCGTTTACTGGTTCAGCAAACAGCCTTGGGTGCTGCAAAAATTGCACTGGAATCCGCCGAATCTCCGGAAAGTCTTCGTAAACGTGTCACCTCGCCAGGCGGCACTACCCAGCAAGCTATAGGAACGTTCGAACAAGGCGGCTTCACCCAATTGGTTTCAAAAGCCCTACATGCGGCGCGAGACCGTTCTATTGAAATGTCTAAAGAAATGGAGAACCTCTGATGGATTCAAGCTACATGACTGATCCTGTTATTTTTATTATCGACTCGCTTTTTTCCCTTTATATTCTGGGTGTATTACTGCGCTTTTTATTGCAATGGACCGGCGCTGATTTTTACAACCCTATCTCCCAGTTCCTGGTCAAAGCAACACATCCGCCATTAAAACTGCTGCGCCGTTTTGTACCATCTATTGGAAAAATAGACACCTCCTCTATGGTACTGGTCTTTAGCTTGCAAATGGTTGCTGATTTTTCGATATTACTGCTAAAAGGCGTGACCATCAGTATTGGAGCCTTAACTATTCTATCGCTAACTCAACTGGTCTCGTTGCTGATTAATATTTTTATCTATGCTGTATTTGCCAGAGCCATACTCAGCTGGTTGAATCCTGGCATGTTTGGTGCCGCATCGTCTATCTTGCGTAGCCTCACCGAGCCTATGCTAGATACATGCCGCAAAGTCATTCCCGATTTGGGCGGCATCGATTTATCGCCTTTGGCTGCGCTGATGTTATTACAAGTTGCAAAAATGGTGATATTGCCTCCGTTGCACCAACTAGCCAATTTGATCGGTTGAACTGGTATCAATGGGAACAAGGCGTTTTAACCCTGAATCTCCATGTCCAACCCAAGGCCAGTAAAGATGAATGGTCCGGGTTGCATGGAGACCGGCTGAAACTGAGAATAAAGGCGGCACCGATTGACGGCAAAGCCAATCAGCATCTTATTGACTTTATAGCCACTGAGTTTGCAGTGACCAAATCGGCCTGCAAACTCATCTCGGGAGAGTCCGGACGAGAAAAACGCATTGCTATCAGTTCGCCAAAGAAGCTGCCAATCCTGCCCGGTAGCTTGGAGTTTGACATGTTTTTATAAAATCAAAAAGCAAAGAACAGTCTTTTTTCACTGACTAACCTTCGTCTTTAATTTGCTCTACCCTATAATTAATTCTTTAAGTAAAAAAGATCATTTCGCCAACCATGCAAAAACGCATTTTTTCAGCCAGTATTTTTTTAGTCTACGTCCTTTTCCAATGCAGCCAACCTGCCTTTGCAAAAAAAATGTACCGATGGGTCAATGAACAAGGTGAAACTACTTTTTCAGATCAGGTGCCACCGGAAAACTCGAAATATCGCCGTGAGTCGCTTAACGAAAAAGGTCGAGTTGTCGAAATTACTGAACAAGCTAAAACAAAAGAACAGCAGGTCATGGATAATCGGCTCAATGAACTGAAAAAAGCCCAAGAAAAAGTTATCGCCCAGCAGGCAGCCAATGACAAGGTATTACTTAGCACTTTTCGTAATCTGCAAGATATGCAAGCCAGTCTTTACGCAAAAATGCAATCACTAGATACGCAACGAAATTTGGCTCAAAGTAATTTAAAGCGCCTTGAAATTCAACTGGAAACACAACAAAAAAAGGCCGCAGAACTCGAACGAAATGGTAAGAAAGTTCCTGCTTATTTACTGAATGAAATCAAGCAAACGGAAACACAGATCCAGACAGCTTATGCCGAAATAAACAATCATATAGAAAAAAAGAACAAAGCCAAGGTAGAGTTCGAAGCCGACATTGAACGTTTCAAATTTTTAACCATGAGGAATACAGATCCGTCTATGGCCTCTGACAAAAACATGGACCAGCAGACAGCCGATCAAATTGGCTTGTATACCTGTGAAACAGAAATACTTTGCACCAACGCCTGGCTAAGTGCACATGAATTTTTTAAGGCATACTCCACAACGCCCATTGATAACGATACCGACAAA
>CANNLO010000004.1 GCA_947505055.1 Methylococcaceae bacterium
CCGACCCGAATTTCCTTCCAGGTATCGTCACGCATCGATTCGCGCACCATTCTTGATCAAGGTGGCGCGGAAACCTTGCTGGGTAATGGCGATATGCTGTTTTTACCGTCAGGAACCAGCATCCCCATTCGTGCTCATGGCGCTTTTGTCGACGACCATGAAGTGCATCGCGTTGTTGAATTTTTAAAACAAACCGCGCCGCCTAATTATCTGGAAGACATCACCCGTGAATCATCTGATTCCAGCGATGCTTTCAGTATGGGTGACGGTGGCAATAATGGCGATTCTGAAACAGATGCCTTGTATGACGAAGCGGTGCAATTTGTTACGGAAACTCGCAAAGCTTCAATATCCAGTGTGCAAAGACGCTTTAAAGTCGGCTATAACCGTGCTGCAACCATGATTGAAGATATGGAAGCGGCTGGCGTTGTTAGCTCTCCGGAAAGTAATGGTTCAAGAGTCGTGCTGGCACCGGCTCCGATAAAAGATTAATAAATTATTTTGGGGCTAACTCCCGCTCCCAGTTTAGAAGGCGCATACGCCTTCTAAACCTAACTTATTATTTAATTTTCTGTACTTGTGCATCATCGGGAACAAAACCTGCCGGCGGCGTATTTTCTTGTCGGCCTTGTAAAAAAAGAGCCCGAATACGCTCATTTTTCTCAAGGCGGACCTTCTCCTGTTCGGCCAGAAGTTTCTCTTTAGCTTCTTTGGCTATATTTTCTTTATAAGTGTGCCAGCTATCAAAGGCAAACTGCGATGATAATGTGCCGATAAACACCCCCAGGGTGATTTGCAGTATGAGTTTCAAGATATTTTCCGTGATGAGTCAGATTTCTTGGGGCAAAAAAAAGCCGCTGACCTGTCAGCGGCTTAGTGAAACATCTAAAAGCTATTTTGTTGCAGGTAAGGTTGCGGCGATTGCTGAAAGTTCGTCAGGTGTAGCTCCTGGGCAATAGGGCTGCCCCCAACCACTGGTACTTGCACCAGCTATTTGAGTTGCTGATCCAACAGCATAGTCATAAATGATGTTATCACGACGAGCTTTATCACTATTCACACCACCGGGAACATAGTCTAAGTTAAGCGCGTTGCGCGTAAGCCAAGCGATATTGTGATCGGCACAAGAAGTATCCCCACTAACTCCGACAGCACCTATGATATTTTTGTTTTTATCATAAAGCGCCAGACCGCCGCCAAATACATTAACCCCGCCTATTTTATTTCCCACCAAAGGATCATTGGCTAGACCATAATTTTTTGATGGTCCCTTGTAAGCCGCAGCGGTATCTACAGGGTTGCTTTCTTGAAGGCCAAAAAGGCTTCCACCGGGCTGAACAGCTGTGTAAAGATTCGCTGTGGACAATGCTAATTTGGGTAGGCTAAAGGCATTGGCTGTATTGGCTTTTTGCGCAGATATGACGCGACTTCCAGGCCATTGATCACCCCGATTAGTACCGGTAAATGCTACGGCGCAAACGATACCATCTCTATCGACTATCGTTCCCCACATATCTAAATTGAAACCACCATTACTTGCCCCTCGCGCCAAAGTTAAAGCATTTTTTAGCGTTAATTGATTAGGAAGGTTTTTGCAATTTGAATTTGCTTTATCAGCCAAAGCAACATTAGAAGCAGCGACGAGAGTGCCCATGATCGCCAAATTAAGAAGTGTCTTTTTCATTTGTAATTTCTCTAAAGTATGGAGTTAAGTTTAAGTTATCTGCAAAATAACAAGCCAATTGGCCTGATATTAAACATTTCCTAGGTATTATCTCCAGCATAAGGAAAGTCCACCCCCCTCTTTATCGCTAACGTCCATAAGCAATGCCGGTTCATTATTGATATTGGCTAAAAGAGTTTTCGCTTAATTCAATAACCAAACATTTTATCTGTTTATAGGTTTTTGTCTATAAACATAGGGTTTTTTAATTTACAGAGTAAAAAAAGCGCATGATAGTGAATGTTTTATATAACTCGATCAGGCAGGTGATCTCCAGCAAAAAACGCAGCCAGATTCGCCAACACTTTTTCTCCCATGGCGGTACGTGTTCCCAAAGTTGCACTACCCAGATGCGGAAGTAGCGACACATTATCCAGCGTCAAAAAACCCTCATGAACCTTAGGTTCGCCTTCATAGACATCAAGACCTGCCCCCGCAATTCTCTTGTTTTTTAACGCATTAATCAAAGCATCACTATCAACCACATCGCCTCGCGCCGTATTAATTAAATGGGCTGACGGTTTCATTAGGTTAAGCATGTCAGCATTAATTAAATGATGGGTTGTCTCGCCACCGGGGCAGTGCAAAGAAACATAATCGGCTACCTGCAATAACTCTTCGATAGAGTCGCAACGGGTAGCGCTTAGATCGTCAGTAACATACTCATCAGCAGGACTGGGTTTGAAATAGACGATTTTCATGCTAAAACCGTGATGGGCTTTTTTGGCCATGGCTTGTGCAATGCGACCAAAACCAATCAAACCCAAGGTTGCGCCGGTAACATCGCTACTCAACATATGCGTCGGGCACCAGCCTTGCCATTGCTTGGCTCGAACCAAACGGTCGCCTTCGGCGCCGCGGCGAGCCGACATCAATAATAAGGTCATGGCAATATCGGCGGTGCTGTGCGTCAATACGCCAGGGGTGTTGGTAACGATTAAACCTTGTGTTTTGGCTGCGTTAATGTCGATATGATTGTAGCCAACACCGAAATTGCCCAAAATTTTGCAACGCTTGTTTTCGACATTGATGACATCGGCAGGCAAGGTATCGCAAACGGTGGGGCAAACAGCGTCGTAATTTTGAAGCGCTGACTTGAATTCGTCGGCGGTTAACGGTCGGTCATCCGTATTTAACGTGACGTCGTAGAGGGCTTTAAGTTTTGCCTCGACTGAGGCGGGCCAGCGACGGGTAACAAAGACTTTGGGCTTGCTCATGAGGTATTCTCCAGTAATCTGAGAGTACGATAGTTACCCTGAAGAACAAGAGTCTAACTATTCTTCGAGCTTCAATGGCAATTTATCTATTGATGTAATAATCGATCTTTGTGCTTAGATTGCGACGGATAACACTCCTTTAGAAATATGTTATCCGTCAAACCGTCTCGCTTTAAATTGGAAGCAGTTACTGCGCAGTTGAACGATAGTATTCAATCGCCGCAGCAACGCCTGCGCCTGGCTTAAAGTCAAAACCATTGTCCAGCATCGCCATTTCAACGCCCGCGATAGCACCCAACATGGAAACATCGTTCATGTCACCAACGTGGCCGATACGGAACGCTTTACCGGCCAGTTCAGATAAACCTGCACCCAAAGAAATATCGTATTTACTAAAAGCGGTACTAATTACATCTTTGGCATCCTTGTCGGCAGGCACGATAATCGCAGTCACCGTGTCAGACTCGAAACCAGGTTGCGCACAAATAGTTAAGCCCCAAGCGGCAACGGCTTTACGAACGCCTTCGGCCAAACGGTGATGACGCGCATTAACATTATCCATACCTTCTTCGAGCAACAAATCCAATGCTTTACGCAAGCCGTATAAAATCGGCAATGCTGGTGTGTAAGGTGTATAACCGTCTTTATTGGTGTTCATCTGGTCTTTTAAATCCAGAAAACAACGCGGGTAAGTCGAGGTTTCAACAGCTGCCAAGGCTTTTTGGCTGAAAGCCAGAAAAGCACCACCGGCAGGCATCATAAAGCCTTTTTGTGATCCACTGATAGCGCCGTCTACACCCCATTCATCCATGCGAAAATCAAGACTGGCAATGGAACTAACCCCATCAACAAATAAAAATGCCGGGTGGTTTGCCGCATCCAATGCTTTACGTACGCCGCCAATGTCGCTGGTAACGCCGGTCGCAGTTTCGTTATGCGTGGCAAGAACAGCTTTGATTTCGTGATTGGTGTCTTCTTTTAAACGAGCTTCAATTCTATCCAGAGGAATACCTTTGCCCCAGACTTCTTGATGAATTTCAACTTCAAAGCCCAGGCGTTTTGCCATTTCAGCCCATAAATGACTGAACTGACCAAAACGATAAATTAAAACTTTGTCACCTGGATTTAAAGTATTGGTCAACGCGACTTCCCAACCTGCTGTGCCGGTAGCAGGAAAGATAAACGCTTGTCCTGTTTCGGTTTTAAAGATTTTTTTCAGGTCTTGTAAAAGAGGCGTCAACAATTTTGGAAACACGGGAGAACGATGATCTTCCATGTTGATATGCATAGCATTCAAGATTTCATTAGGCACATTGGTAGGGCCTGGAATATAAAGGTGGTTACGACCAGCCATTGCATTGCCTCTTTGAGTAGTTGATTGAAAAACGCAATTTGGACATTAGAGCCAACATCCAAAAAATCGGCAATAATGACATAGCTATAAAAAATCAGCAAGGCCATATTTTGGCTTAAGCTGTTAAAGCACTTGGCTACAGTTGTTCAAACCGCGATTGTGCGTTATGGAAGGCGCTTTAAAAATTGACTTTGAGACCCCTGAAAGTAAAATGTACGGTTGATTTATGTTTGGCTTAATCCTTGTAAGTTGGGTTAGGCAGTAGCTGTAATCCAACTTTTGACTTGATTTATACCCATGAAATTAGGAAAGCACCCATGAGCCACACCTTATATGCAGCGTCTATCCAAAGAGTACAGCGCTGTGAATTAGCCGTTCCGGGCTCAAGCCCTGAAATGTTTGAAAAAGCGATGAAAAGTGGCGCTGATTTTATTTTTCTGGATCTTGAAGATGCCGTAGCCCCAGATGATAAGTTACAAGCCAGAAAAAACATTATTGAGGCGATTAACGACCTAGACTGGAAAGGACATGGCGTAACTATATCAGTACGCATTAACGGCCTTGATACACAATACATGGTTCGTGACGTAGTGGATCTGGTCGAACAATGTGGAGCCAAACTGGATACCGTTTTAATTCCCAAAGTCGGTATCTACTCCGATGTTTACATGGTTGAAGCCATGCTTAACCAGCTGGAAATGCAACAGGGACTAAAAAACAAAATCGGCATAGAAGCCTTGATTGAAACTGCCTTGGGCATGGCCAATGTTGAAGACATTGCCCTTAACGGCGCAACAGGCCGTCTCGAAGCTTTACATTTCGGTGTGGCCGATTACGCAGCCAGCAACCGAGCCAGAACAACCAACATCGGTGGCTTGAATCCTGATTATCCTGGCGATCAATGGCATTTTGCTATTAGCCGGATGACAGTTGCCTGCAGAGCCTATGGCCTGCGCCCTATCGACGGACCTTTTGGCGATTTTAAAGATCCCGAAGGCTACAAAATGGCAGCAAGACGCGCTGCAGCCTTAGGTTGCGAAGGAAAATGGGCAATACATCCTTCTCAAGTTGAATTGGCCAATGAGATTTTTACACCGCCAGCAGCTGAAGTTGACAAAGCAAAGCGCATCTTGGCCGCCTTGAAAGAAGCCGCAGCCCAAGGTAAAGGAGCTGCAGCACTGGATGGCCGTTTAATTGATGCCGCCTCGGAAAAAATGGCCAACAACGTGGTCAGAGCCGCTGAGGCTATCGCTGCAAAAAACCAATAATCAAAAATTCTGGACTGAGAAAACAACCCAACCATCCAACGTTTTATATAAAAGGAGATGCTGTGGATATTCATGAATATCAGGCAAAAGAAATTTTAAGCGGTTACGGCGTTAAAATAGCTGAAGGCGGCATGGCTTACAGCCCTGAAGAAGCGGTACAACGTGCCAGAGACATAGGCGGACATATTTGGGCGGTCAAAGCACAAATTCATTCCGGTGCGCGCGGTAAAGCAGGTGGCATTAAAATCTGTAAAACTCATGATGAGGTTGAAGCAGCCGCTGAAGCCTTGTTAGGCAAAAGATTGATTACACACCAAACTGGCCCGTCAGGAAAGGTATGCGGCAGACTGTATGTTGAAGCAGGAACCGATATCGTCAAAGAATTATATTTCTGTTTTCTGGTCGATCGTAGTTCAGAGCGGATTGTCATGGTAGGCTCTGCGCAAGGTGGCATGGAAATCGAAGAATTGGCCGAAAATAATCCTGACGCCATTACCAAAATTTATATTGAACCTGCCGTCGGCTTACAAGATTATCAAGCTCGCGAAATGGCCTTTGCAATGGGGCTTGCACCTGAATTACTTAGTCATGCCGTTAAAACTATCCGGGGTTGTTATCGCGCGCTGCGTGAACTTGATGTCAGCATGCTGGAAATCAATCCTCTGGTTGTTACGCGTAGTGGTGAATTAATAGCACTGGACGCAAAAATGGGCTTTGATGATAACGCTCTGTTCCGCCAACAAAAGATATCAGAATTGCGCGATAAAACACAGGAAGACCCCCGCGAAATGGCGGCAGCTGATCGTGGCTTAAGTTATGTCGGCCTGGATGGCGATATCGGTTGCATGATTAACGGTGCGGGTTTAGCGATGGCTACTATGGATATGATTAAGCTGGCAGGCGGCGAACCCGCAAATTTTCTTGATGTAGGTGGCGGCGCTTCCGCTGAACGTACCGAAAAAGCTTTTCGCCTGGTTTTAGCTGATAAGGGCGTAAAAGCCATGCTCGTCAATATTTTTGCCGGCATCAATCGTTGTGACTGGATTGCAGAAGGCGTTGTTGAAGCGGTCAGAAAAATCGACATGAAAATTCCGTTGATCGTCAGACTGTCGGGCACTAACGTCGCAGAAGGTCAACGAATAATCGCAGAAAGTGGCTTGCCAATTATTACTGCGGAAACACTCGCCGAAGCGGCGGAAAAAGCAGTACAGGCACGTAACGAAGCGGTCGCAAAAGAAGCGGCACAGGAAGTATAAGATGGCTATTTTAATTGACGAAACAACACGAATTATTGTTCAGGGCTTTACCGGAAAAATCGGTAGTTTTCATGCTCAAGACATGATTAATTATGGCTCTAAGGTAGTAGGCGGCATAACCCCAGGCAAAGGTGGCCAAACTCATTTGGGTTTGCCGGTTTTTAATACCGTAAAAGAAGCGGTTCGAGAAGTCGGAGCTGAAGCCAGCATCATTTTTGTACCGCCTGCTTTTGCAGCTGATTCAATCATGGAAGCCGCTGACGCCGGCATTAAATATTGCGTAGGGATAACTGACGGCATTCCCACACAAGACATGATGACAGTTAAAAACTTCCTGCGCCGCTTCCCGGTAAATCAGAGAATGATACTGACCGGCCCCAACTGCGCAGGAACCATAAGCCCTGGACGCGCGATGCTGGGCATTATGCCTGGTCATATCTATACTAAGGGTAATGTCGGAATTGTCGGTCGTTCTGGCACACTGGGTTACGAAGCCGCAGACCAAATGAAACGGTTGAATATTGGCATTTCAACGTCGGTAGGCATCGGTGGTGATCCGATTAACGGAAGCTCTCACCGTGATATTCTGGAAAAATTTGAAGCTGACCCTGAAACTACAGTGGTGCTTATGATCGGTGAAATCGGTGGCCCGCAAGAAGTTGAAGCGGGTATTTTTGCCAAAGAAAACATGACTAAACCCGTCATTGCCTATATCGCAGGTTTAACAGCACCGGAAGGTCGACGCATGGGACATGCCGGTGCAATTATTTCCTCAGCCGGAGAAAGCGCCGCCGAGAAAGTTGCGATACTGAAAGAATTAGGCGTTACTATATGCCCGACACCTGCCTCTATGGGCGCAACGGTAGCGGCAGTATTGGCTAGCTTGAAGTGAAAAACATGAAAAAGCGAAGCACACAGGTTTTTCAACTTTTGTAATTCGCATTTGCCTGCTTTATTTTTTAATACCCACAAGGTCTAAATGAAAATACTTATTCTTGGCGCTGGCGTTACCGGCTCTTCGGTTGCCGGCGCGCTGGCAAGCGAGGAAAACGATATTGTGGTCGTTGATTTCAGGACCGAATTGCTCGATGCTTTGAAAGAGCGGTTTGATATCGCCACCGTTGCTGGCAATGCGGCGCATCCTAAAGTGCTTGAACAGGCGGGTGCACGAACAGCCGATATAATTATTGCAGTTACCGATAGCGATGAAACCAATATGTTGGCTTGCGTCATCATTAATACGCTTTATAGCCGTCCGAAAACCATTGCACGGGTACGAGCTGTTGATTATTTAAACAATCCGAAGTTGTTTGGTCCAAACGGTATACCGGTAGATATCGTGATTAGCCCTGAACAAATCGTAATGGAGGCAATTAGAAATTTAATTGAGTTCCCTGGCGTTCAGCATATTTCTGATTTTGCCGGCGGATTAGTCAAGCTTTTTTCCGTCAAAGTAGTTGCTGACGGCTCGCTGACAGGTAAAGAAATCAAAACACTTAAAGAACGACTGGTAGGTGGAAAGATTCGCGTAGTAGCTATTTTTCGCCAAGGCATCCCAATGATAGTCAATGGTGAAGCGGTCATTGAAACTGGCGATGAAGTTTTTTTTGTGGCTCCGCGAGAAGAAGTGCATGGAATTTTAAAAGAACTGGACAAAATTGAGGCACCTTTAAAACGAATTATAATTGCCGGTGGTGGTCATGTTGGCAAGCGTTTGGCACTGGCACTGGAAAATAACCACCAAGTTAAAATCATAGAAAAAGATCCACATCGCGCTAACAAATTGGCCAATGACCTTGACCGGGCTGTAGTGTTACTTGGCGATTGTGCTGATGAAGCATTATTACTTGATGAATCTATCGATACGACTGATTTATTTTGCGCAATCACCGAAAATGACGGCGTTAATATCGTTTCCGCCTCTTTAGCAAAAAGCTTGGGCGCCCGCAAGTCTATCTGTTTACTTAACCATGTTTCGTACGGCAAGTTATTACCCGGAACAGGGATTGATGTTGCTGTATTACCGAATCAGGAAACACTCGGAAGCATACTCAAGCATGTCCGGCGAGGTGACGTGGCGCAAGTCAGTTCTCTATGCGGTGGAAGCGCAGAAGCTATTGAAGCAATTGCCCATCAAAGCAATGATCTTAATTCTGTAGTTGGACGCAGAGTAGATGCCATCAGCTTTCCTGAAGGTATTGTAATGGGTGCATTGATACGCAACAAACAGGTTATTTCCATCCACTGTGGCACCGTATTTGAGGAGGGGGATCATGTAGTCATGTTCGCTATGGATAAAAAACTGGTCGTCAACATCGAAAAGAAATTTCAGCCTCTATAATTTAAGAACAGGTGCAAGACGAAAAACCTTAGATCCCTTAGCCTTGAACTTTGAACTTAACCCAATGAATGCCTTTCATACTATCTTACACATTTTCGGCCTGATAATAATGGTCTTTGGTGGATTAATGTCCACCTGCTGGTTGAACTCTGCAATAGTTGACGACGGCACTACCACAGCTTTTTACCAAGGGACTTTAATTACTGTATTGTCTGGCACCTTGTTGTTTTTCTCAACCAGGCACTCACCTAAAAAGGTCTCACGCAAAGCAGGTTTTTTACTGGTAACGCTCTGTTGGTCACTCGCCCCAGTGTTTTGCACCTTACCCCTGTTAATGTCTTTGCCTAGTTTAAGCTTTGTCGACGCGTACTTTGAAGTAATTTCAGGCCTGACAACAACGGGCGGAACAATACTAAGCGGCCTTGATCAGTTGCCAATGTCGATTAACCTCTGGCGACATGAATTAGCATGGCTAGGCGGCATTGGCATTATTGTTTTTGCAGTAGCCATTTTGCCTATTTTAGGTATTGGCGGCATGCAATTGCTAAAATCCGGATCACCCGGCTCTGTTAAGGAATCTGATTTACCTCCTCGCATTACACAAGCTGCAAAGGCTTTATGGCTGACTTATGTCGCAATCACTTTTGTTTGTATTATTGCTTTACATCTGGCTGGAATGGGCTGGTTTGATGCAATTTGCCATGCTTTTTCGGCAATGAGCTTGGGTGGTTTCTCCACCCATGATAACAGTATCGGCTTTTATAACTCCTTGCCCATTGAAATCGTATTAACAGTGTTTCAACTGTTGGCAGCCATGAATTTTGGCACTCATTTTCTATCACTTAATAAACGCTCACTTAAGCCTTATTTAAAGGATATGGAAATGTGGGGCATGCTTATTGTGATATTGCCGAGTAGTGTAGTGATTGCTTCAATGCTATGGCATGCAGGAACTTATACGGACTTTTTCACAGCTTTACGTCATGCAACATTTAACGTTGTATCTATTGCCACAACGTCTGGCTATGTGACGCAGGACTTTAATCTCTGGCCGGTTTTTATTCCTATATGGATGCTGTTCTTAAGTGCCATCTCAGTTTCTACAGGCTCTACAGGTGGTGGCATCCGCATGATTAGAACCATCATACTAATGAAGCAGGCTTATTTGGAGTTATTCAAGTCTATTCATCCCTATGCCGTTAAACCGATGAAAATTGGTGGAGCCGTGATTAGCAACGATGTTGTAACCTCTGTAATGGGCTTTATTTTTCTCTATTTCATAAGTATCCTAATTTTGGTGTTTACGTTGTTATTAAGTGGACTCGACTTTATAACTGCATTTTCTGCCGTTATTGCCTGCTTTAATAATGCCGGACCTGGACTTAATATGGTAGGCCCCGCAAGCAATTATGCTATTTTGAATGATTTTCAAACGGGTGTTTGTACATTTGCAATGCTCCTGGGAAGAGTGCAAATATTTTCAATAGTTATTTTATTTGTACCAGAATTCTGGCGGAAATAGTTCAGATTTTGAAGTGAAGATATCTTAATTAAACAAATCTGCTTCGGATTTACAGGAGTTTTAAATCGGGGGTATAAGGCGAGTTTAAGGAATATAACCGGATAGAGATACACTCCTAACACGTAAATAATAAACAAAAAAAACCCAGCCAAATGGCTGGGTTTTTTTTAGCTTACGGTTCTATTTATAATTGAATAGAACTAGAAACTTTTTGCTTTGAACCGTCTGGGTTGTCCATGCAGCCAGTTAAGCCAACAATCATTAATGCCATAGCTATAAGAGATAAAATTTTGTTCATACAAATATCCTCCAAAGGGGTTTCAATTATTTTTATTAATGTGCGCCATTAAATTAATGCACGTGCATTTTATATCATGACTCGAATGATGATGCAATAATAAAAGTTCAAAAATCATTCCTACCCTTAAAGATCATTGATGTTGTTCGGCAAATCAATAGATATTTGCTTATTGCTCCATTTTGCAGTTCCGATAGTAATCCATGGAGACGTTAAATTCTTGTGTAATTGATCATGAACCCAATACGTAGGTGCATCAATTTTCTTGAGTTTAATGTTAAAAACAACGTGATCAAGATTCAAGCCAATTTTCTGGCCCCAGAAAGCGGTGACTTTCATAATAAATTTAAACAAACGTTGATTATTAATCGTTGGTGTAACAGCAATATTGGCCCACATGGAATGAACACGCCCCCAATTAGGAGCTAGAAGACGCCCTTGCTCATTAACAAAAGGTAGCCACCGCTCTACTCCACTTTCATCAGTATAAGTGATCGCTAAAATATGGTCATAACCGGTGAAATGATCATGTAGATATAGCGCATGCGGGGTAATGCCCAGAAAGGTCTGTGAGACCATTAAAATAGCGTTACTGATCTGCGATATAGGACTCTGGGGACGATCTGCATGTAGCCGGTAAATAAGTCCATAATGAATAGAGCTGTTTAATTGTAAAAACAGTAGCGCAAGCAATATCTTTAAAAGCTTCCTGGAAAAAGCCTTGGGTTTCTGAACTGCAATTTTTTCAAAAAAATGATAATAGAGAGTGTTATCGGTTAGCTCCTTTGTTGTTACACAAGTCGATGTACACTGAATACGGTTTCGGTTATCCGCAATAGTCCGATATTTTCTTAAGGCGAACTGATGTATCCCCGGAAGATTCAAAAAAATACCGACAGGTGATAAATAACGCATTTTTAAAAAGATTTGGATATAAGTGGCGATGCCTGCATAAATACTGTTGTTGTTATCCAATGCATACAAATCTGTAAGCAAAGTTTCTTTAGAGATATTTACTAGCGCAGGATAATAAGCAGAGTGATCCTGAGCGCTTTTAAAATCAATACAATTGAATATATCGAAATGATTAAGGATCAACACGGTACGGTTACATAATGGGCATAGCTGATCATAAAACACGGTAAGAGAAGGTTGTTTTACTGAAACACATCGCCCCATATATTGCCACCAGCTAAAAGGAACCATTAAGATATAAAAAATAAGCATTCCCAAACCGAAAGGATAAATATTAAGCGACAACGTAATACCAAGATGGAGTCCCAGGCCAATCAATAAATAGAATACACGCAACCTTTTCTGTGTAAAAAAGAAAATAAAGGTGAATTGAAAAACCAAAATTGTGTAACCCAGGATGTTTTGGAGAAGTTTATTGTTCAGCAGATCTGACATGTCTATCGCTGAAACATAATACGGCTGTGTTGCAGGCAACCAAGTACCAAGACCATTGCGCCAATGCTCTGCAAACATCTTATGTATCGAGGAGTCGAAGTAAAGAAAACCTAAGCAAATTGCAACAGGCAAATAATAGGCAAGAACCGAGACCGTTGGCTTTGAGTAAGTGCTGTAATGAATAAAGGGTGTACTCAGCTTATTTCTTAAATTATCTATTGAAAAAGCACGATTTCCCGGCATAAAAAGCAGAAAGAATCCTGCGCCGATCATGAATAAATCGAAGCCACCATCAAAATCTCGCTGCATGGGCGTGAAGTTAACGAAAATAATCCAGAAAATATAATTACAAGTTATTGCAAACTGGTAACGATAGCCAACAACAACAAAGCTGGCAATAACACCCCAAACACAGAGAAAGAAAGGAATCATAGGAAATTCAACATCTATGTAAGGCATAGGATCGAAGATCAAGTGATTGAAATACAATAAAAATATAATTTCCTGCAAGGTAACTAGGCCATAAAAAAACCTAAAAAAACCTATGCCTGTAGCTGGAACTTGGTTTGATCTGAGTGCGAGAAGTTTAGCGGAGAATTGTTTATACATTTCATGATTGGAAAAATCGGGAAGATGTATAAATTATATAGTATTTGTGGGGTTAATGCGGATATATAAAGCGGACAAAACAAAGGCCGCACTCAATTTAAAAATTGAAATGGACGGCCTAAGTTAAGGTTAAATCGTTTGACGACTTATTTTTCGTCGTCTGGGTGTTCAGCGAATACCCATTTTACAAGGAAGTAGCCAGCAGCTATAACAACAACCGCGCCGACCATACCAGCTGGTTCTTTTAACATTTCGGTGATATCTAAGATCGCTCCCATGGGATGTCCTACCTATAATTTTGTGTTTTTAGAAATAATGCTAATTACATAGCAAAAGGAAAGAGCATAATACTTTAGCAAAAGTTAAAGTCAAGGCTTATTGTTTGTGGGCATGATGATAGTATTTAACTATTGTTTTCAGTTGTAATTTATTGCTCGATAGGCAGTGTGGTATAGTTTAAAATCTGACGCGTATGTGTTAGTACATTTTTAGATAAGGAATTATGATGAATAAATGCGTTAAAATATTATCGTTCTCTGCGCTATTTTTTGCGTTTTCAGCAAATGCTGAGGTTACATTAAAAGATAACTCTGAAATCCTGGGGAAATGGAATTTATATGCTGAAGCAGCTAAATTGGATGGAGAGCAAAAAGCAGTTAAGGTTGAATGGGAATTTAAAGCAGACGGTGCTTTGCAAACAACAGCGACAGATTCTGTAGGTCGAACAAAAGAGATGAAGATAGCCATTAAATATTTTGTCGAAAATGGAGAGATCCATAAACAGACATCTCCTGGACGAGAAAAATATGAATCCTGTAAAGTAGTTGAAAAAGAGGGTTCTAAAATGACTTTAAAGTGCGCGTATCTTTACTTTTTTCTAACCAAAATATAATTAAAATAAAAGGATATAACTATGATAGGTGGCATTATAATGATTTTTGTAGCTCTCTGGATTTACCAGTCAGCTATGAGAGCGAAAACAAGTAACGTAATGATGTGGGTAGCAATTTGTGTAGTTGCATTTTTTGTAGTGCAGTTAGGATTTATTGATATCAATCTGTATATTTTAGAGTCGATCAAAAGTAGCGAAGGCGGTGCTGACTACGAGCGCGATTTAACAACTATCGGTGATAGGAAAAATGAAGGCGGCTTTCAAGGTTTTGGCGGGATAATGCTATCACTTTACCTAGAGTTAATGCCTTCTATTGTAGGCATTTTAGCGGCAGCACTGATCAGAATAAAATTTATTACTAAACAAGCGATTTCGGTCAACAATTTATTTGGCGATATCAGCGTGATGTTTCAAAGCATAAAACAAAGCTTTAAAGAAACCTCTGACAAGTAAGTTAAAGCGTTGGTTAAAAAAGCCCGAGCGATGCTTGGGCTTTTTTATGGCTGATTATTTTGTAAGTCCAGCCAACTTATAAGTTTAGTCAGCTCTGGTAGATTATAAAATCAGGGTAGCACTGGCTATTTTTCATCCTAATATGCTAGAGACAAGAAAAACAAGACCTAAAACGAAAAGCACCGTAAAAATCAATCCTGCAATAATATAAGTTGAAGCAGAGCCGTGCTCAAAATCATGCCGCCTGTTTTTGTCGCTTTGCACGCCAATGGCAGCAGCGAGGACACTCTTTATAACTTGAATAATCGTTGGTTTTGACATACTCATCTCCGACAAAAAATATTAAAAATAATAGGGCTTGATCAGTTTTTAAGCAAGATTATATCCAAAACCAATAACCCCTGGATCGTTCCCATGAGTAAAACAGTATTATTAAAGCAGCAATTATCTTCGCGAATTCTATTTCTCGATGGCGCAATGGGGACGATGATCCAAAGCTACAAACTTGAAGAAAAAGATTATCGCGGCGAACGCTTTGCCCAGTGGGAAACGGATCTCAAAGGGAATAACGACCTATTGTCCCTAACCCAACCAGACATCATTAAAGCTATACACTGCGCTTATTTTGAAGTTGGTTCCGATATTGTAGAAACCAATACCTTCAATGCAACCAGTATCGCAATGGCCGATTACAAGATGGAAGCCCTGGCCTATGAAATCAATGTTGAAGCTGCGCGCTTAGCAAGGCAAGCCGCCGATGAATACACCCAAAAGACTCCCGAAAAACCACGTTTTGTTGCTGGTGTATTAGGCCCTACCAATCGCACTGCGTCGATGTCGCCTGATGTTAATGATCCGGGCTTTAGAAATATTTTCTTCGACGATCTGGTCGTCGCCTATACCGAGGCTACCAATGGTCTGATTGATGGCGGTGCAGATATTATTTTGATTGAAACCGTGTTTGATACTCTGAATGCCAAAGCCGCCATTTTTGCGGTCGAGCAGGTTTTTGATACTATCGGCTATAAGTTACCAGTGATGATTTCCGGCACGATTACCGATGCCTCGGGAAGAACACTGTCCGGCCAAACTGTTGCCGCTTTCTGGAATTCGTTAAAGCATATAGAGCCTATTTCTTTCGGCTTTAACTGCGCTCTGGGTGCAACCGAATTACGTCAGTATATTGCCGAATTATCCGGCATTGCCGATACCCATGTTTCAGCCCATCCCAATGCCGGCTTGCCTAACGAGTTTGGTGAATATGACGAAACCCCCGAAGCCATGGCCGAAGAATTGGCCGATTGGGCACAAAACGGCTATTTAAATATTATCGGCGGCTGTTGCGGAACCTCGCCCGCCAACATTAAAGCTATTGCTGAAGCCGTCCAAAAACACAGCCCCAGAATAGTTCCCGACATACCTAAACAGTGTCGCTTGTCAGGCTTGGAACCGATGAACATCGGTCCTGAGTCATTATTCGTCAATGTCGGCGAACGCACCAACGTTACCGGATCAGCGGCGTTTAAACGGCTAATCATTGACGGTGATTTTGAAACGGCATTGGATGTTGCCAAACAGCAGGTTGAAAACGGCGCTCAAATCATCGACATCAACATGGATGAGGGCATGTTGGAATCCAAAGAAGCGATGGTGCGTTTTTTAATGCTGATCGCCTCCGAACCCGATATTGCCAAAGTGCCGATTATGTTGGATTCCTCCAAATGGGATATTTTGGAAGCCGGTCTTAAATGCATACAAGGCAAAGGCGTGGTCAACTCCATTTCGCTTAAAGAAGGCGAAGCAGCCTTCCTCAAACAGGCCAGACTGGTGCGCCGTTATGGTGCTGCGGTTATCGTCATGGCTTTTGATGAAGAAGGACAGGCCGATACCCAAGCCCGAAAAATCGAAATATGTCAGCGAGCTTATAAAATATTGACCGAGCAGGTCGGCTTTCCGCCTGAAGACATTATTTTTGATCCCAATATCTTCGCCATTGCCACCGGCATTGACGAACACAATAATTACGGCCTGGATTTTATTGAAGCTACCCGCGAAATCAAGCGTACACTGCCCTTCGCACTAATTTCCGGCGGCGTTTCCAACGTATCGTTTTCTTTTCGGGGCAATAATCCGGTGAGGGAAGCAATTCATGCTGTGTTTTTATATCATGCGATTCAGGCCGGGATGGATATGGGCATCGTCAATGCCGGTCAGCTAGCGATTTACGCAGATATACCGGATGATTTACGCAACGCCGTTGAAGAGGCAGTCTTAAACCAACATGATGGGAGCGGCACCGATAAATTGCTCGAACTTGCCGACAAATATCGAGGCGATGGCACTAGCAGCACTGGAAAAGAGCAGGATCTGGAATGGCGCAACTGGTCAGTGAACAAGCGATTGGAGCATGCCCTGGTAAAAGGTATCACCGATTATATCGATGAAGATACCGAGCAGGCCAGACTTGAAGCCGAACGCCCCTTGCACGTTATTGAAGGCGCGTTGATGGATGGCATGAACGTGGTTGGCGACTTGTTCGGTGCCGGCAAAATGTTCCTGCCACAGGTAGTCAAGTCGGCACGTGTCATGAAAAAAGCGGTGGCTTATTTAATGCCGTTTATGGACGCCGATAAAGCGGCCGGCGAACGGCAAACCAACGGCAAAATCCTGATGGCAACGGTAAAAGGCGATGTGCATGATATCGGCAAAAATATCGTGGCTGTCGTTCTGCAATGCAACAACTATGACGTGATTGATTTAGGCGTTATGGTACCGGCAGAAAAGATTTTACAAACTGCACGCCTTGAAAATGTCGATATTATCGGCTTAAGCGGTTTGATTACGCCCTCGCTGGACGAAATGGTACATGTCGCCAAAGAAATGCAGCGCCAAGGTTTCATCATTCCATTGATGATTGGCGGCGCGACCACTTCGCGGGCGCATACTGCAGTAAAAATCGCTCCGCATTACGAAGGCCCGGTTATTTATGTGACCGATGCTTCGCGCGGCGTCGGCGTCGCCAGTAATTTATTAAGCATTGAGCTAAAAAAAGACTTCGTCAACAGTGTCAGCGATGAATATGAAGAAGTCAGGGAAAGACACAAAGGCCGTGAAGCAAAAACCAAGCAGCACTCACTACAAGAAGCCCGCAACAATAAATTCAATTGGGGTAGTTATGAGCCGGTTAAGCCCTCGTTTCTGGGCATAAAAGTCATCGATAATTTCCCGCTGGATACGCTGGTTTGGTATATCGACTGGTCACCGTTTTTTCAGACCTGGGAAATGGCTGGCAGCTATCCCAAAATACTTGATGACAAAATAATCGGCATCCAGGCCCGCGAGTTGTTTGAAGATGCACAGGCTATGCTGAAAAAGATCATCAGCGAAGAGTGGTTAACCGCCAGGGCCGTGGTCGGCTTCTTCCCGGCCAACAGTGACGGCGATGATGTGGTGGTTTATACCGATGATACACGCACTCAACAAAAGGAAACCTTACAACACTTGCGCCAGCAGAATATCAAAGCGCCGGGCAGACCCAATTATTGTTTATCTGATTTTATAGCTCCGGTTAACAGCGGTAAAGCCGATTATATTGGCGCTTTTGCGGTAACGACCGGCATCAATATCGAACAAAAACTGCAAGAGTTTGAAAAAGATAACGATGATTACAGCTCAATCATGCTTAAAGCGCTGGCGGATCGATTAGCCGAAGCGTTCGCGGAATACATGCATCAAATGGTCAGAAAAGACTATTGGGGCTATGCCCAAGATGAAGTCCATCAGGCAGAGCAATTAATCAACGAAGCCTATCAAGGTATTCGGCCTGCGCCCGGTTATCCGGCCTGCCCCGATCATACAGAGAAAAGCAAACTGTTTGAACTGCTCAACGTGACCGAAAATACCAGTATAGAACTGACCGAAAGTTACGCGATGTACCCGGCGTCAGCAGTAAGTGGCTGGTATTTTTCTCACCCCGATGCCCAGTATTTTAACGTCGGCAAAATCGATAAAGATCAATTGCAAGATTATGCCCGTCGCAAAGGTATTGCCGAAGTAGTCGCTGAGCGTTGGTTGGCAGCACATTTGCATCATTAAGTTGAAAAAACCTTGAAGCGTAATTAGACATGTCTCCTCAAGAAAAAACCGTCCGCATTTTAGAGCGCTTTATGTATAACTGTCGCTGGATACTTGCGCCGATTTACTTTGGCCTAAGTCTGGTGCTTCTGGCGCTTTCGCTTAAATTCCTTCAGGAGCTTTATCACTTTCTGCCGCATATTCTTGAAATTAATGAAACAGAATTAATTTTAAAGTTTCTGACCCTCATTGATCTTAGCTTGGTTGGCAGTTTAATTCTGGTCGTTATGTTTAGCGGCTATGAAAACTTTGTTTCGCAAATGGACATAGCCGAGTCGACCGAAAAACTGGAATGGCTGGGAAAGCACGATTATGGCTCTCTGAAAATGAAGGTGGCATCTTCAATTGTTGCGATTTCCTCCATACACCTGTTAAAAGTCTTCATGAATATCGAGGCTACCGATAACGACAAACTCATGTGGTATGTCTTTATTCATTTGACCATGGTCTTGTCTGCGTTATTGATGGGTTATCTGGACAAGATTACCAAACATTGATGACGCACTTAATATTGTTTGGCACCTCAGGCTGTCATCTTTGCGAACAGGCAGAAGCCATTATTAACGCCTGCGTTTTAGACAACGTCGAATATGTAGACATCGCCGAACAAGATCAATGGCAAGAACGCTACGAAATCCGCATTCCTGTTTTATATCATCCAGAGAGCCTAAAAGAACTCGGCTGGCCCTTTGAGCAGGCAGATGTTGAGGTTTTTATCAACCAGATTGGAATCGAAAGTATTGAAGTCTAAGTTGAGCCATAGGGGGAAAGCATCAAATTAACTATCTCTGCCTTGGAACAAACCCTTTAAGCCAGGCCTTAACTTGTGGCTCCTCCGCCTTACCGCTGAAGTTGTAAAATGTAAAGGGCACAGAAACCAGCTCCATGCCTTTATTAATCTGAACGGCAAAATGCAAATGTGGACCGGTAGAAAAACCCGTATTACCTGAATAGCCGATCAATTGCCCTGCCGCCACCGTCAAGCCAGGATACACTTGGGCTTTTTCAAGTTCCAGGTGAGCATAAATCGTCATCGCACCATCGTCATGCAAAATCCTGATGTTGTTGGCTTCGGAACTATATGCCTTGTTGATACCGCCTTTAAAATAATCATCATCGACTTCCACCACCATACCCGCTCTTGCTGCATAAACCGGCGTACCAATTGGCATCGCGATATCAACTGCGTATTCATTTTGCGCATCGAAGTGACTATAACTACCGCCAAAAGCTTGGGAAATTTGAAAAGATGAATCAGGTGCTATCGGGGGGAAATAGCTGTTCGTAGCAAGGTAATGGGGTAGAGGACGGCCAATAATGTAACGGTATTTCAAGGAAAGCTGCCATGCTTCAAACTCATTAATGCCATTTACTTTAAAAAGCGTGTCCGATTCTCCCGGTTGAATGACAAAGCGCCTCGGCAAGTCTGGCGTGGCCGTAACATTGTCACGTTGAGAAAAATCAATTTCAACTTCAACAGGGCCGGAATAATCATTACGAATATAAAACTGCGGATGGCGTTCTTCGCCCTTTTGTAAAAGCCAAACTAATTGCTTGGAAGTGACTTTAAGCTGTCTAATCTCGATATTCTGTTTAGCTTCCTTTAACTGATTTAGGGTCGGCTTGTCTGTAAAATGCCAGATGCCTTTTTTATCCTGAAACTTATAGAGTTTTTGCCCAGCAGCATTTAACGAACAAAAAATTAACACTATAAAAATTGCTAAAGCACTTTTTCTCATGATGATTCGCTGAATAATACTGACCTTCAGACTTCAGGTCGAGCAGGAAAATTAGATTCGACAATCAAAACAGGGATAAATAGAGCAATCAGGACCGCAATCGCAATAAAAGCCGGACTGATAATACCTGCCAACCAATAGGCGACTAAACTTCCCCAAATCATACGCATTGGCTTGGGCATGGTAATAATTTTCATAATATCCCCATTTTTAAAGATCCAGGTGCATCGTTTGTAAAGACTGCACAGTTGTTTTTGGTATTATGGCAGTTATTTTTAATAAACGTCCACTTACAAAATACGTCATTCAGTCGGTCAATAAAATATGAATTATTCAAACAGTAAGTATTGGGATTTTTGCGCTCCAATTGCAGGGCTTTTACTTACCCTTTCTTTTGCCCCCTTTGATTATTTCTGTCTGGCGCTTGTTGCGCTGGTGTTTCTATATAGCAGTTGGCAAAACATTTCAGCTAAACGAGCCGCTTTGCGCGGTTATCTATTTGGCTTGGGCACATTTGGTTCCGGGGTGTCCTGGGTTTATATCAGTATGCACGACTTTGGGGGGGCCAGTGTTATTAGTTCTAGCTTGCTTACTGTTTTATTTACTTCCTTTTGGGCCGTTTTTCCTGCTCTTGCTGGTTATTTCTCGGTAAAAATAATTGCGCTCAACAAAGAGCGAGGCCAGGCTTTGTTGATACCGGTTATTTGGATATTAATTGAATATTTTCGTGGTTATTGGTTACTTAACGGCTTTCCATGGTTGCAAATTGCCTATTCTCAATTGGATACCTCCTTGGCTGGCTACATTCCAATTATTGGCGTTTACGGAACGGGATTTGTTGTGACGCTAACCGCATCAATTATTGCAGATATTATTCTCAAGGTAGCAAATTCCAGGTGCAACTGGATTCACCTTGGACAACTTAAACTACCTAAACGACATCTATTCATACTGTTAATGTTATGGACAGTAGGCAGCTTGTTGCGCCAGCAGACCTGGACCTACGAAATAGGACAGCCGCTTAGCGTTTCGATGGTTCAAGGCAATATTTCTCAGGATCAAAAATGGAAACCTGAAAACAAAGTCACTACCTTGTTGAAATATAAAAAAATGACCGAAGAACATTGGGATTCCAAGGTCATTATTTGGCCGGAAACTGCAATTCCGGCTTTTCTGGATCAGGTTAAAGAAAGTTTTTTAACACCCCTGGAAAATGAAGCCCGTTTGCATAACACTGATCTAATCATCAGCGTTCCGGTACAGGAAACGACCCCGGTTAAAAACTATAATGCAGTCATCACGCTAGGCAAAGATCAAGGCATCTATCGCAAGTCACATTTATTACCTTTTGGTGAATATCAGCCGCTACAACCTTTTTCAGGCTTTGTATTGGATTTGATCAATATAAGATTGGGCGACTTCACTCCTGGGGCAGCCAATCAACCTTTGTTAAAAGCCGGTGGCTATCCATTTATAACCATGATTTGTTATGAGGACGCTTTTGGGTCGTTAAGTAGACAAGGATTGCCCGAGGCGGCCTATCTAGTCAATGTAACCAACGACGGCTGGTTTGGCAATACCATAGAACCTCATCAGCATCTACAAATGGCCAGAATGCGAGCGATGGAAACCGGCCGGTATTTATTGAGATCCACAAATACCGGCATGACTGCGATTGTTTCTCCAAAAGGTGAAATTCTTAAGCTTGCACCTTCGTTTCAGGAGACAGTTCTAACAGGAACGATAACCCCGATGGGCGGCATGACACCTTATGGCAAACTGGGTGACAAACCAGTTATTTGGGGAATGATTGTTGTATTATTCGGCTTATTGCTGAGTAGCTGTAATTTTCAATTCGGCTCATCAAGAAGAATTTAGATAAATGGTGTGAAAAAAATCTCTAAACGCTATCTACACTATTATTGGTATGCGGCTTCGCAGCTTTACTCCTTTTTTTTGCTACATACATTCTTTCATCCGCTTTTCCGAGTATTTCATTCATATCAGCACCATCGTCTGGGTAAACCGCAATTCCTAAACTAAGACCAATATTCAGTTCAATATCCTTAATAAGTAAAGGGCGCTCCAACTTGGCGTGAATTTTACGCGCGACCTTTTCTGCATTCTCATAAGACATAGCTTCCAGTAAAATGACGAACTCATCCCCGCTGATTCTGCTCAAGGTATCTTCATTTCTGATGCATTCTTTTAGTAGATCACCCAATGTTTTGAGGAGTTGATCGCCTATTTCGTGACCATAGCTATCATTCACTTTTTTAAATTCATTCAAATCAAGAAACATCGTCGAAAAGGGCTGTTCACTCCGTAGCGTTCGACTGCATGCCTGACTAAATCGGTCCTCAAGTAAAGTCCTATTAGGAAGACCCGTCAAGGAATCATGCGTTGCAATATGGCGCAAATGATTCACCGATATTTTTCTTTGCTCTTCGCGGAAAAAATGATTATTTATAAAAAGCAGAAGAAGAGCGAGAAGTAAAAGCGACGTACATCCGGTTGCTATCACCAACGGAAAATCAAGATCAGTCCAGCCTAGTTGTTTGTCTATACGAAGGGCAAAAGGCTGACCTTGACTATCCAATCTCCTTTCGTTGGTTAGTAAAGGAAATAGACTCACTTCTAAACTATTCGGAACAGATGACTTAATATGCAACAACATACCTTGCTGCTCATTGCTTGTGTGGCTTGTATGATAAAGACGAAGTTCAATATTTTCGACCAGAAAAGCAATATTATTATAGATTGCTTCAGCATTGACTGCTAAGAGAACAAAAGCTTGTTTTCGTTTGGAATGATCGCCTTTCGGGGCATCTGGAACGGGGTGAAACAGAACATACCCCAACGACCCATCGACAAATCTGAATGGAATGGTTGCCACGGAGGCTTGTATTTCCTTCGACTTATTGAGTGCGTCGCTGAGAAAGTGTGCCGAATCCATATCGACACCTATTAATTGTTTAGAGGTTGGCGACATCGGCTCAATAAATATGATCGGGTAGTATACTGGTTTTTTTTCAACAGCTTGGTCTCTGCTACCATCAGTCATGTCGCTAAATTTTTTTACTTTGAACCGAGGAAACCAAGATCGTTTCTGTCTTGCGATAAACTCAGCCAAATCATGACGTTCAACAATAAGCGCAATTTCAAGTGTTTGAACATGAGGATAGCGAGCGAGGATTTGTCGTGCGTAACGGGATGCGCTTGCTCTATCTGCATACTCAATAGCACTCAGATAGGCAGTAAATCCCTCTAAAATCGATTCGTTATCCCTCGCGACCAATTCCAGACGCTCGTGTAATAGCATAACTCTCTGATTAAATGCAACTTCCGCTTCATGCACCACAAGTTTGAATATCAGAGTCATCATCACTAATGTCACAGTAACCCAACTAAGAAAAACAAGGCCATAAATCAAGCATTTTTTTGTCTTGTACATGATCAGAAAATTGCCTTCCCGTTTGTCGTGCTTACCTGAGTCATCCGCCATTGCACTTTTCGATTTAATATATTTATGTAAACAGCATATCTAATTAGTTGTTTTTATTGTTATAAAAATAGAGTTTAAAAATATAACATTTGGCACAAACCAGACTTCAGTTTAGTTGAAAAACCGAATAAATCCATCCAGTCCATGCGCCACTGTTTTAGTTACTGCCTTAAATCCTTAACCACGCGCACGACTTCCTGATCGCCATTGATGGTTTCAATGCTAAAACCCAATTTGGTAACCAGCGACAACATCGGTTTATTAACTGCCAGAACCTCACCTTCAAAGAAAGTGATTCCTTTAGATTTGGCCGTTTGCAACAGAGTTTTCATCAGTTTACTGCCTATGCCGAGGCGCTGACAGTCATCAGCGACAACCAGCGCAAACTCTACAGAATGCCCATCCGGATTAACCATGTAGCGACCTACACCCAATTCATTCGGCAAATGGTCTTCATTGGTTACTGCAACAAAAGCCATTTCACGGTCATAGTCAATTTGGGTAAAACGCACCACCATTTCAGGCGTTAACTCTTGCAATGATTGCATAAAACGAAAATACTTGGTTCGTTCCGATAAACGATGAACAAAATCTTTTTCAAGATTTGCATCTTCAGGGCGAATCGGCCTGATCGTAATATTGGAGCCGTTAGTCAATTGATATTGATGACTTAACTCATGTGGATAAGGATGAATAGCCATGTGTGAATAAGGCGAAAGCTGATGTGAATTTTCTGCTTTAATTCTTGCATCAACTGCCATTACACCGTGCTCGTCAACGATCAAGGGATTAATGTCCAGCTCTAAAATTTCCGGCAATTCACTGACCATCGTTGAAATGTTCAGCAAAACATCGACCAAAGCTTGTTTGTTGGCTGGAGGTAACTGACGGAAAGCCCCCAAATATTTGGCCGCTTTGGTTTTGGCGATCATTTGCTCAACCATATAAGCGTTAAGTGGCGGCAAAGCAACGGCATTATCTTGTAAAATCTCAACCATCGTCCCGCCCAAGCCAAAACTGATTGCAGGGCCAAAAACCGGATCTCTAACCACGCCGATCATCAGCTCACGACCACTGAGGGATTTATACATCGGTTCAACGGTCATGCCTACTTCTGTAATTTCTGGATATTTCTGTTTAATCGCAGCTTCCATTTCCAGAAAGTTTCGAGAAATATCCTGGACACTGTTTATATTGAGTCGCACACCACCGATATCCGATTTATGGCTAAATTCCGCCATATTGATTTTTAATACAACCGGAAAGCGTAATGTTTCAGCGGCAATCATCGCATCTTTGGCACTGGATACTTTGATGGTTTGTGTAACAGGAATATGAAAGGCCGCAAGAATGGCTTTGGATTCTTGCGCGGTTAAAACCTGGCGCCCTTCAGAAAGCACCCGCTCAATAATCAGACGGGCCCCGGCAACATCAGGTGTTGCCAATTCATCGGTCGGCGAGGGAATTTGTTTTAGCAATATTTGATTCTGGGTATAACTGGCCAGAAATGAAAAGGCATCGACCGCAATTTCCGGAGTGCTAAAGTGAGCAACTTTGCTGTTGGCAAACAGATTACGGCCTTCCTGAACCCGTGCACCTCCGGTCCAGGACGCTAGTACCGGTTTTTTGCTGGCTTTGGCCCCCTCAATAATACATTCGGCGACTTGTGTAGGGTTAGTCATCGCCTGAGGCGTCAAAATAACTAAAATACCATCAATATTTTTATCTTTAAGGCAGATTTCCAGCGCCTTTTGGTAACGTTCTGACGTTGCATCACCCAAAATATCAACTGGATTGGCATGAGACCAATGTACCGGTAAAACTTCATTCAGCGCGGTAATGCTCGCAGGACTTAATTCCGCCATGGTGATGCCAACGTCTTCGGCGCGGTCAGTACTCATAACGCCAGGGCCGCCGGCATTCGTGATAATCGCCAGACGGTCTTTTTTAACGACATAATTATTTGCCAGAACACGAGCCGCAGAAAACAATTCATTGATATTATAAGCCCTGACCACACCTGCCCTGGCAATCGCCGCATCAAATACATTATCTCCTCCGACCATCGCGCCAGTATGTGACATGGCGGCTTTACAACCCGCCTCATGACGACCCGATTTAATCAGAATAACCGGTTTTAATCGGGCAGCTGCTTTAAGTCCGCTTAAAAAACGCCGTGCATCGCGAATGCCTTCTACGTACATCAAAATGCCGGTAGTTTTACCATCCGTTGCAAGATAATCGAGTACTTCCCCAAAATCAATATCGGCAGCGCCACCCATTGATACTACTGTTGAAAAACCAATGCCCTGAGATTTGGCCCAGTCGAGAATGGCCGTACAGACAGCGCCAGATTGGGAAAGCAGCGCCAGATTGCCGTCCTTAACGATACCATCGCCAAAGGTAGCATTAAGCTTGCCGCTGGGACGAATAACGCCGAGACAGTTGGGACCGATAATACGAATACTGTATCGATGAGCAATATCTAAAACCTCCTGTTGCAAGCGCTTGCCTTCGGCACCCAGTTCACCAAAACCGGCGCTGATAATAATCACTGAAGTAACACCCAACTCACCGCACTGACGAACAATACCCGGCACACTAAGTGCTGGCGTTGCAATCACGACAAGGTCAAGATCCTCAGGAACTGCCGAAAGATCGGGATAAGCTTTTAAACCTAATAAGGTTTCACGTTTATTGTTGACCGGATAAAGCCCACCTTCAAAACCTGCTTCCTGCATGTTTAGCAGCAGACGGTAACCTACGCTATCTTCGCGTTCGGATGCGCCAACAAGAGCAACAGATTTTGGTGTAAAAAAACGATTCAGATAATGAGGACCCATTGACGATGCTCCGGAAATAAAAATAAGTAAAAGACGTTTTAAATTAAAGGAATTCTAGCATTTATAGCATGTCGATCTGATTAAAATTTAATGACGAGGCGATAAGCCTCTTCATAAATTGTTACACTAAGCTTTTGAGTTAATGGAAAGCATGTTGAAACAATTGTCGATTTCTCTCAGGTTAAACCAAATAGGGTATTTGCTTGGCATAATTGTTGGTGTAATGAGTTGCCAAACGGCTTTGGCCCATGCCGGTGTCGATCACAGTAAAAGTTGTTTTTTAACCGTGGGTGATACCCGTTTGCAAATAAGTGGCTACCAATTCCAGCCCGAACTGGAAGGCAAACATCTTTGTCATTTTTTTCCTGAGCTTGGCCAGATTGTGCAGGTAATAGAGCCCGTCGATCAAGGTCAGGAAAAGACCTTGGTGACCTTGCAATTAGCCGCATTATCGGTTTCGTTAAATCCTAGACAGGTATTTGCTGTAATTAAGCAACAACCTGCGCAGTCAATGGGTGAAGGTCTAGTCTCAATTACACAAAACATCCAACAACGTGGTATTTATAAGATAAATATCTCAGTGCAAAAAGCTAGCGGTGAACGATCCCAACAGAGTTTTCTATTTTTGGTGGGGATTCCTGTGACCAAAATGCTGGTGATGATGGCAGGCGCATTGTTTTTTGTGCTGATGTTTGCGGGACTAAAAACAAACAATACTAATACATGATGGAGACCGAATCATCAAGGTCTGGGGATCGAAAGGTACACGAAAAGTACCTTTCGGTTGACTCACATTAAATATTAAAAAACATTAGTACAGGTTTCACGTACTTCTTTAAGCTCAAGGGCAATTTCTCTACGCATACGAAAATCCCGTCTTGTGTGAATAATACTGTAAGGAATGTTAGGGTTTTTTTCATATTTCACAGCAGTACGAATCAAGCCTATCCACTGTCTGTCATTATCTTCCATTTCTTTAAAACGGTTACGGATACGCTCCAACTCCTGATTACAGTAAGTGATAAATCCGGCAGCATAAAATACGCTGTTTTTTAGATAATCTTCCAGCGCCGCTAAATCGCCATTTATTTCTGCAACGACCGATTCAAAATTAGTCGGTTCAAACATTTTATCCGCTTCCTGCTGAACATTTTTAAGCGAAGATCCATCAAGCGCCGCACTTACTATTTCTTGCATAACCTGGGTTTTAGTAGCCGGTTTTTCCTGGGTTCGCGCTCGACCGGAAATCACATCAAGATTGCCTGGCTTAGTCCAAACACCATAGCGTAAATAGCAAGTCAGACCACCTTCACTTTTGGCTTTATCACTACCTTGATAAAAAGCTTCCAAGGTCTTAATTTCTGCCGCACGTTCATTTAACAAGCGCTCTCTTGCTTGCAAAGGCTTAGCAATAAATGCTTCAACCGCGCCACGACTGAACCGCAAAAAAAGCACCTGAAAGCCATGACGAATCCGCGCTTGTTCCAAGCTTTCATCAACGTCCGAGTGCAACAAAATTTTACGTACATCTTCCGTCTCCCAAAGTAGACTTTGTGTTTTACGGGCAATTTGATCAATCAAGGTTTGTAACGCCGAAGCCAGTTGGTCAGTCAATTCGGTTTCAAATTTTTTCTGAATTTCGCGAAACAACTCTTCTCGAATCTTATAATTACCTTCACGTGGATCAGGCATGGAAATGCTACCGCCTGCCGTATAAATACGTTTCAGTTCCTCCGGCTTGGCCGTCACAAGATTTGACAGCAACATTTCAATCTTTTCATCGTAAGTTGCATGCAGGGCAATCAATTCTTCATGTTCAGAGCCCGCCGCATCGGCTTCTTTTCGTCCTTGAATTACTTCTGCATACCAGCCATCAAAATCCTTTTTGATGCGTTGCCATTCACGACCCCACCATTGGTTAAACTCTTTGCCCAGCAAATCATCTTCTTGCAGTTCGGTTTCATCAAAAACACCATAAATGGGCTCCAGTTTGAATAGAATTTCGTTAGCAATTTGACGAATGGCGCTAACTAAAGCGTCACATCGACGCTCCAGAACACCGGCGCGTTCATTATCGATATAATAGTTAATCGAGTCTTTTAAAATATTAATGCCGTCGGTGATACCCAGTTTTTTCATCTTGGCTTTGTCATCGGCGTTTTTAGTGCGTCTAAGCGTATCTTCAGACGGTATGCCAAACTCGACCAAATGAGCGCGAGCACAAACCGGAATCATGCGATGCTCTGGCACGGACGGCCAATAGCTGCGATGTTTTTCGTAAGTGTCTTTAAAGTCGATTTGATCGTCCATGGCATCGGCTTGGGTCAGCACCACAAACACTTTATCAGAAACTTTAACGCTGGGATCTTCTGAATCGGCAATGGCCAGCATTTCTTTTTCCGGCCCAGTCACTGAAGGTTGTTTCATTTCTTTGGCATAAATAATCGCATCACAGTTTTTCAGGCGCTCTATGGCCTGCTCGGCGTGCATTAATATGCCTGAATTGAAGCCGGGCACATCATGAAAAATGATGTCTCGGTCACTACGCAAGCGGACTGTTTTTAACTGAATACGCTTAATCGCCAACGATTGGGCGCGATTTTTAAACACTGCCGATTGCAGTTGCTCACTGACTTCACCGATATCAATGAACTTTTGCGTAAAACCTTTTTTCTGTTTGCCAAACTCTAAAATATGGCTGAGGTGTTTTTCGGTATCGTCAAAGTCTTCCTGGATTTCTTTCCGTTCCCGTTCGCTCAAAGTCCCCAACAAGGCATCGCGACGCTGTAATTGCAACTTGCTAATTTCTTCTTTAGTGTAATACTGGATAAAAAGTTCCTGGTCTTGTTCAGTTTGAGCTGACCAGATTTCGGTGCTGGTAAACGTGCAGCGTTCTCGAGCCGAGGGTAATATTTCCTGTTCCAGCCAGGCATTTAGTAACGCACTTTTGCCTGCTTTTTCAAGTCCGATAACGGCTACCTCAAAACGATTGGCATGAAGCCTGTCTAGTTGCCGATGTAAACGAGGTCTTTCAATATTCAGTCTGTTCAATAAATCAGCAGAAATATCTACTCCGGTTTTATTGGCCAAAGTAAGCAGCTTGTCAGCCAGTACTGAGGTTTTCTCCAGTCTGACCATTTGTTGTTGACAGGTTTCTAGCCAAGTAGTCATAAATATTCCGGCGTTATAAACAAAAATGAAGTGATTTTACTGTATTGTTGTACTGAGTACCTAAACAAAAAAAGCTAGTATCAAAGCGCCTTGTCATAATACAAATTACTGAACACTGAAGGAGATAGGTAATCCCGGAAATTCAAGTGACACAGTTTAACAATTGCAACTCAATCTTCGCTGCCCCAAACAGCTGCTTCAATTTATTATACTTAACTCAATATCGCTACAGTTCGACGTTAACTTTTCAATAACAATGAAATTATTAACAAATACGCGGCAACGGATCATCTTCCAGCTCGGCCAAAATACGCTCACCGCCCAGCTCTGTTTCTAACACGACTTGAGCACGACCGCTATTAACGACTCCAATAATTGCCGCATCGTTATAGCCCAACTCTTTAAGTTTGCTTAGAGCCAGTTCGGCGCTGTCAGGAGTCATAACTGCAACGACGCGTCCTTCAGAAGCAAGATACAACGGATCGTAACCCAGCATGTCGCATACTGCTCGCACTGGAGCCAATATTGGTATATGCATTTCATTTAAACGCACTGTTGTTACTGTTGCCTGAGCAATTTCATTGGCAACAGTTGCCAAACCTCCACGAGTCGGATCACGCATGAAACGTAATCCCGGAAATTCGCTTAACGCTTGCGTAATTGGCAAAACGCTCGCGGAATCCGATTGTAAATCTCCGGATAAACCAAACTGCTCCCGTGCAAGCAAGACTGCGGTACCATGATCACCCACTGTGCCGCTCAGCAGGATCAAATCGCCCGAACGAATTTGGTTAATACCTAACAATAGTTTTGATGGGCGCACACCAACGCCTGCCATGGCAAAATAGATGCCACCGCCTTGGCCTCGACGTAAGACTTTGGTGTCGCCCGCTACTACTTGAACGTTGCTTTCACGGCATGCCTGCGCCATACTCTCCAAGACACGATCTAAAACAGCGACTTCAAGACCTTCTTCGATGAAGGCACTGAGTGTGAGATATAGCGGTATCGCCCCCGATACCGCCAAATCATTAACCGTCCCATGAACAGCCAAACTACCAATATTTCCACCTGGAAACTCTAGCGGTTCAACCGTAAACCCATCAGTGGTCATCATGATTTCACCAGAGCCCGGGGCTATCGGTAAATGTGCAGCATCGACCTGAGTATCGAGCAACTCATTCTTCAAATGTCGCGCAAATAATGCCTCAATGAGTTCTCGCATGAGGCGACCGCCATTGCCATGAGCGATGGCAATATGTGTATCCGTAAAATGAAGAGGTATATTCATGTTTGAAGTTCAGACGTTAGATAATCACTATTTAAATATTGATTATTAATAAATTACAAGAATCAAGGAACAAATTTTTCTCAATCAATAATAATGAAAATGTTTAATTGGTCTCTGAAAAATCGTTTAAACGAAATCAAAAAATACTTTTCTGAGAAAACTTCCACTGAACCAGAATTAATAACCTGAAAAAATCAGAGCAAGCTACTATTCACCAAAAGTCAATTAAACGACACGTAAGCTAATAACCCCGTTTTCCTTGCTAGTTATCGAAAGTTTATTTTCTTCCTGATAAAAAAGGCACAAACATAACCGACTCAAGTTTTTCAACCTCATACCCTGTTTCCGTGCGTGTAATACGCTGTAACCGTTGATCAATTGCATTGCCTATAGGAATCACCATTACACCTCCCACTGCCATTTGCTCTAAAAGCATTTCCGGTATTTCCGTTGGTGCAGCAGCAACTAAAATACCATCATAAGGCGCATGCTCAGGCCAGCCCCAGCCACCGTCGCTGTGTATATAACTTACGTTTTTGAGCTTCAAATCCCATAAATGATCTTTAGCTTTTTTCTGCAAAGGCGCGATTCTTTCTACCGAATAAACATGATCAACCAACTGGGCCAAAATTGCTGTCTGATAGCCACAACCAGTACCAATTTCCAACACTTTGGCAAGTGGTACTGAAGACTCAACCAACAGTTCAGTCATTTTCGCAACAATATAAGGCTGGGATATAGTCTGACTATAACCAATCGGCAATGCGGTATCTTCATAAGCGCGACTTGCCAGAGCCTCATCCATAAAAATATGTCTCGGCGTATTGCGAATCACATCGAGCACTTTATGGCTGGTAATCCCCTGATCCATTAACCTTGTAATCATCCGCTCACGGGTACGCGGAGATGTCATACCAATTCCCTGAAGGCCTTGAATCATTAACTATGC
Source organism: Methylococcaceae bacterium (assembly GCA_947505055.1). The sequence goes on from CANNLO010000004.1 coordinate 31,976, forward strand.
TCCTCAGGCAACCAAACCTTCAAGTCATTAATTCGCTCGTACCAAGTCAAATCCAGTTGCAGCGGCGTAACCGACACATAGTTTGCATTAATGGCATAAAAATCAGTTCCGGGGCCGGCATCCTGTTCTGCTCCGGGCGGTCCAACCCAGTATATTGTTCGTCCACGCGGATCTTCACTCTTAATAACAGGCTCGGATTTATGCCTCTGTCCAAGCCGTGTTGCCTGATAACCTTTCAAATCTTTTATTGCCACATCAGGCACATTGACATTTAAAATAGTGTCTTCGGGCAATGGTTTTTCAATCAAACGCTTTAACAACGTCACCGCAACATGGGCTGCCGTGTCAAAATGGACTGGATTGCTGCCCACCAGTGATATGGCAACAGCCGGCAATCCTAAATACCTTCCCTCTGATGCCGCTGCGACCGTACCTGAATACAACACGTCGTCCCCCAAATTTGCGCCATGATTGATACCGGCAAAAACCATGTCGGGTTCATTTTCCAGTAACCCTGTTATCGCTAAATGCACGCAATCAGTCGGGGTTCCATCAACCCGGATAAAACCATTTTCCATTGTATAAGCACGTAGCGGCAATTCCAGTGTTAAAGAATTACTTGCTGCACTCCTATTCCTGTCCGGTGCAACCACCGATATCAGGGCATGCTCACCAAGAGCCTTTGTTAGCGCAATAAGCCCCTCAGCCAGATAACCGTCATCATTACTTATCAAAATATGCATTATCAATTCGCCCTAAAGCAGAATAAGCTATAAAATCAAACATATTAGCAACAAAACACTGCAAAATCAGCTTTCGTGATAAAAAAAAATCTTACATCTGAAGACTGCGATTTATTTCGACTAACTATCGGAAAAGTACACACCGTAAAAAGTGATAAGGTGCTCTTAAAAGCAGACAATAAGCCTAAACCCTACCCGAAATTGCAAGCTATCAATATTGACGAGCACTTAAGCAACAAGCAAGGGCTTGATGTAGAACAAGTGGGACTTGAAGATTCGCTGAGCTTTTTAGCGCCCGGCCTCCAACATAATGTCCTGAAAAAACTACGCAAAGGACAGTTTGGCTTAAATGCAGAAATAGACCTGCATGGACTAAACAGTAATGAAGCAAAAAAACAGTTACTGAATTTTCTGCATGACAGTGCTGAAGACGGTAATCGTTGCGTACATATCGTTCACGGTAAAGGATACCGATCGGCAGACCATCATCCTGTGCTAAAAAACGACATCAATCTTTGGTTGCGACAACATAAAGATGTACAGGCTTTTTGCTCTGCTCCACCCAAACACGGCGGAACAGGCGCTGTCTTTGTGTTACTGCAACTGGCTAAAAAATATGAAGAATAAATTTAGGGCGCACATCAAATGGACTACGGAAATAGCAAACTGTATCCACCACCCATTTTGAAAACTTCAATAATGTGGCGGAAGCTCCTCAACACCTTCCCCACTAGCGCCCTCGACAGACAGACTTTTAATGCGATCATTAAGCATTCTACAAGTGGCTTCCAGACGACTGATTTGCTGTTGTTGCTCACCGACAATTGTATTTAAGGTTTGCACCAAATCTTCCTGGTAAGCAGTTTTTATTTCCAGTTCAATTATTCGATTTTCATTCATAAGTATCATTAAATAACTTTTGAAAACTGTTGCTGTTTTTGCGCCAGATATTTATCAAACACCATACAAATATTACGAATTAACAAGCGACCTGCCGGCAAGACCTTTATTCCATGAGTTGACATTAATAGCAAACCATCAACTTGCATTGGCACTAGTACCTGCAATTCGGAAGCAAAATATTCGGCAAAGTTAATTGAAAATTGCTTTTCTATCGTCGCAAACACCAATTCAAAATGACAAATTGCCTGGGTAATAACTGCGCGTCGCAACTTATCATCGTCATCAAGCTCTACGCCCTTAAATACAGGTAATTGTCCCTGGCTAATCAATCTTTCATACTCATCCAATTCTTTGACATTCTGAATATAAGCATCTCCAACCCGGCCAATCGAAGTAATACCCAAGCCCACAAGATCACAATCCGAATGTGTGGAATAGCCCTGAAAATTTCGATACAAATGACCTTCACGTTGGGCGATTGCAAGTTCATCATCGGGTTTGGCAAAATGATCCATACCAATATAGACATAACCGGCTTCGGTCAATCGTTGCCCTACCATTTGTAAAATAGCCAACTTTACATCAGCAGTCGGCATATCAGCATCATTAATTTGGCGCTGAGTTTTAAACCGTGTCGGCATATGTGCGTAGTTAAAAATAGAAAAGCGATCCGGAGCTACTGCCAAAATCTTGTCCAGCGTCTTGGAAAAAGTTTCTACCGTTTGTAGTGGCAAACCGTAAATCAAATCAATGTTTGTCGAGCGAAAACCTTCTGTCCTCGCCGCATCTAAAACACTAAAGGTCTGCTCCTCACTTTGGATGCGATTGACGGCTTTTTGTACAGCGGGATCAAAATCCTGCAAGCCTAAACTAACCCGGTTAAAACCCAATTCGCGCAATTGTTTTATGGTCTGATCATTGGTTTCACGAGGATCGACTTCTATTGAATATTCTCCCTTGTCGTCATCTCTAAGCTGAAAATATTCACGAGTTACGTCCATTAGCTTTTTCATTTGCTCGTAACTTAAAAACGTCGGCGTACCGCCACCCCAATGTAATTGATTAACGACGCGTTTCTTGTCAAACAATTGGCCCTGCATGGTAATTTCTTTACACAGATTAACCAGATAGGGCTCTGCATGTTTCCGGTTTTTGGTGACAATTTTATTACAGGCGCAATAAAAGCAAACCGTATCGCAAAAGGGAATATGGAAATATAACGACAATGGTCCACTGGCCGCATTGGACTTTGCTATGTGGCGGCGATATTCCTGATCACCAAAACCATCGTGCAACTCCAACGCGGTCGGATAAGAAGTGTAACGCGGCCCGGATTTGTCATATCGATTGATCAAATCCAAATCGAATTTAATGGATTGATCCATCATTTAACCTGGCTGTTAATAAGAATTTTGTGACTATTCTTATCTGCTATAGCCACTTGCTCAATCACACCAATAAGATCACCCGGCTGCTTCATCGCATTACCGGATTTAGAAATACGCGCCAGAAGTTTAACCTGCTCGAAGTTTGATAACTTCATGGTTGGCATCATTGCCATCGCATCGGTTAAGGTTATCGTTAAAGGCAGTTCAGAGACTTGTTTACGAACAATCGCCAAAGGCATTTGGGGACCCGATAATGCTTGCGCATAAACAAAAACGGTATCACTAGGTTCGGCTTTCATTTCAGGAGATAGAGCCACCTGAATTTCAAGGCTCGCAACTGCATTCAAAGCTTGATCTTTAGATACTGCTTGCTCTGGTTTTGTTTCTGCCTGCGCTCCACTTTCGGGCATCTGGGTATCCAGCTTTGCCATCAAGCCTTGTATTTCCTGCAAAGCATCTGACCCCTCTGGCAACAAAGGTTCCAGTTTTTTCCAGAGAGTCATTGCCTCAACCAATTCACCAGCTTGTGCCTTTGCCATTCCGCCTAACCAAAGACCCGTGATATTTTCCGGCTCTATTGCCAACGCTTTAAAAACCAGTTCCGCAGGTTTTCCAGCTAATTCCTCATTATTCACAAACGCCAAAGCATCGGCATAAAGCAACATAACTTCCGGTTTATCACCCATTATGGAATAGGCGCGTTCATAAGCTGAAACGGCTTTAGGAAATTGTTCCAAATATTTGTAAGAGCGACCAAGCATAAGCCAGCCCTGAGCATCATTAGGTTCTTTTTCCAATCGCGCGGCAAGTCCGGTAACCATGCTAATCATTTGTTCGCGTTCGGCTACGCCCTGATTTGCTGCAGTTTGCGAACCGGGCGTTAAAGATTGATAGCTTCCCAGAGTCCAATAAAGCAAACCCGCACCTAACGGGATGGCCAACATCAATACAATTGCCATCCAACGACCTTCCGTCGATGATAACTTTACAGGACTTTGTATATCAAGATCATCACTTAAAGCCTGTTCAAGCTCTTGTAATTGTTCCTCATAAAGCACCTGACTTAAATTGCCGCCCTGTAATTGCTCTTTAAGCTCGACTAGTCTTTGCTTTGCAATAGCAATGTTATGTTGATCTATGTCGGCCGCTGCGAGTGGCCGTTTCCTCCACAGAGGTGGTAGCACTATCAAAAAAGCGATTAAGATCATTACGCTAACGATCAACAAAAAAAGCATATTCAAGACAGATCACCTTTCTCTAACAAGTTACGAACTTTTGCCAATTTCTCATCCTTTTCTTTATTATCATCTCCCTGTTCTGCGAGAGAATTCTGACTAGTGGCTGTCTTTTTTCGCCGCACAAACAAAAAAACAGTGGTAAGTCCAATCAATAAAAACAGCACAGGCCCGAGCCAAAGCAAACTGGTCTTGGCCTTAAACTGAGGATTATATAGTACAAAATCTCCATAGCGATCAATCATAAACTGGACGATGTCTTGTTTCGACTTACCCTGTTCAATCATTTCGTAAACCTGTCTGCGCAAATCTGCTGCGAGCTCAGCATTGGAATCCCCAATGGTCTGATTTTGACAAACAAGACAGCGTAGTTCCAAAATAAGGTTTTCGTAAACCTTTTGTTGTTCCAGGTTATCAAATTTTCGGTATTCGCTAATCGCGCAGACTGAACCGGAAAATATCAACAGGAAGACAAGACATAATTTTTTCATTAATTCTCAGCCTGTAATTTGGCAATCCAAGGTAGAAATACTTTCTGTACATCTTCTGCAGTAACTGGACCGGTATGCTTGTAACGAATCACACCTTGCTTATCAATAACAAAAGTTTCCGGGACTCCGTATACACCATAGTCTATGCCAATTCGGCCATCCTGATCCATTATGCTGACATCATAAGGATTACCCAATTGACTTAACCAGTTTTTTGCATCTTCAGGTTCATCTTTATAATTAAGACCAACAATAACGGCGGCTTTTGTTTTAGCCATCTGATTAAGTATCGGATGCTCTGATCGACAAGAAACACACCACGAGGCCCAAACATTAAAGAGCCAGACTTTTCCTTTTAAATCGGCAGGCGTCAGTTTTTGTTCCGGAGTTTGCAGCTTAGGCGCAGAAAATACCGGAGCCACTTTATCAACTAAAGGCGAGGGAATCTCGTTAGGATGAAGATTCAAGCCTAACGCCAGAAATATCGCCAAAACGATAAATAATACCAAGGGTAAAAGAAACTTAAGCATCATCCGGCACCTTGCTAACCGAAGACATTTTATATCGCCTGTCACAAGCCGCAATCAAACCGCCAGCCGCCATAAACAATGCCCCCAGCCAAATCCAGCGAATAAAGGATTTGTAATAAACTCTCATGCTCCAGGCACCCTGTTCACCCAGGGGTTCACCGATTGCCACAAATAAATCCCTGAATAAACCAGCATCAATAGCCGCTTCAGTCATAGGCATTTTTCGCACCTGATAAATGCGTTTTTGCGGTTCCAACTTGGCAACTTCTTCACCTTTATAGCTAACAGTAACAAATGCCTGTTGGGCAATATAATTGGGGCCCTGGTTCTGTTTTACGCCATGAAATTCAAAAATATAGCCAGACATATCCAGCGTATCGCCAGGAGACATTCGAACATCTTTTTCAACACTGTAAACAGAGGTTAGTGAAATACCAATTACAAACACGGCAATCCCCATGTGCGCAACAGTCATTCCGTAAAAACCGGCGGGTATTGATTGCAGGCGTTGCATTGAAAATCCCTGCGAACCTATCCGCTCGTAAAAGGAAAGCAACGTGATTGCAACTGTCCACAATGCCAAAGTCAAACCTAACACTGCACCCCAAGAATAAAAAGGTAGCCCCAAGGGAATCAGCAAGCCCCCGATAACGCAAACTAAAACGATCCAACGTACTTTTAAGGCAATAACGTTGATATTGTCTCTTTTCCAGCGCAATAACATCCCCAAACCCACAGCTATCGCCAGCGGCGCCATTAACGGAATGAACACGGCATTAAAGTACGGAGGTCCGACAGAAATCTTGCCCAACCCCAAGGCATCAATCGCCAACGGATATAAAGTACCCAACAAGATGCTGGCAGCAGTAACGACTAGCAATACGTTATTTAACAATATCGCCGATTCTCTGGACACCAATTCAAAACTTGCACTACTTTTAACGTAGGGCGCTCTTATCGCATAAAGCAATAACGACCCGCCTACGACTACAGCAAGAAAAACCAGAATAAATAAACCTCTGGCAGGATCACTGGCAAAGGCATGCACAGAAGTTAATACACCGGAACGTACCAGGAATGTGCCCAACAAACTTAATGAAAAAGCAAAAATCGCCAACAAAACTGTCCAGGTTTTAAAAACACCGCGTTTTTCGGTAGCTCCTAACGAATGTATCAGCGCGGTGCCTACCAGCCAAGGCATGAATGATGCGTTTTCGACTGGATCCCAAAACCACCAACCGCCCCAGCCGAGCTCGTAATAAGCCCACCAACTGCCCAAGGCGATGCCGATAGTCAAGAACATCCATGCGATATTTGTCCACGGTCTGGACCAACGCGCCCAAGCCGCATCCAACCGACCTTCGAGCAACGCGGCAATGGCAAAAGCAAAAGCCACAGAAAAACCCACATAGCCCATATATAGCATAGGAGGATGAATGGCCAGGCCAGGATCCTGCAACAATGGATTTAGATCACGACCTTCCATCGGCGCGGGAAACAGGCGTTCAAACGGATTCGAGGTCAGCAATAAAAACAGGATAAAGCCAATAGAAACCAAACCCATTACCCCTAAAACCCGGGCAACTGTTGCTTCGGGGATATTTTTGCTGAACTGCGCAACCAATCCGGTCCATATTGTTAATACTAAACCCCACAATAATAAAGAACCTTCATGCGCACCCCAAACCCCTGAAATTAAATACAGAGTGGGTAACGCCGTGTTAGAGTTAGTTGCAATATACTTAACAGAAAAATCATGAGTCAAACAGCTATACGTTAAACAAGCGTATGCGAGCGCCATGAATAACAGCTGCCCGAATGCCGCCGGTTTGGCTACGGCAACCCAACCTGCCATGCCACGAAATGCACCAATAATTGGCAAGGTGCCTAAAACTATAGCCATACATAAGGCTAAAATTAACGAGAAATGTCCAAGTTCTGCAATCATTACTACTCGCCTTTAACTGGCTGTGACTGATTTTTCAAACTGTCTTTTACTTCTGGCGGCATATAGTTTTCATCGTGCTTGGCCAATACTTCTTGTGCGATAAATACACCTTGTGGATTTAATCTGCCATTAGCCACGATACCTTGACCTTCTCTGAATAAGTCCGGCAAGATTCCTGTGTATTCGACAGTGACTTCTTTACTAAAGTCAGTCAATTTAAAACGTACCATCATCCCGTCATTAGGTCTTTCCAAAGAACCTTTAATAACCAGTCCACCAAGACGAAATAAAGTGTCTTTTGGAGCTTTACCTTCTACAACATCAGTCGTAGAAAAAAAATACATTAAATTATCGTTAAATGATCTAAGCGCGAAGAACGTAGCCAAGCCAGCTCCAATAACCATCAAACCGATAAGAATTAAGCGTTGTTTTCTATGTGTTTTCATATTATTGTCGATTTTTCTTAAGTGCGAGTGAACGTAAAAACCGTTTGCGTTGAGTCACTGGAATTATGATATTGGCAAGCAACACTATCAAAGTTAGACCATAGGAAGTCCAGACATAAAAGGCGTACCCCCCCATGGCGAAAAACGCTTGCATACTGTTCATTATCTTGACCCTGAAATTAGATTTTTAACCCACTGTGAATTTCGCTCACGTTGCAATAATTCGACTCGCGCCCGTTGTAACATAGCTATCAAATAATAAAATTTAAACGATAGCGCCATTAGTAATAATGGAATTAACATGCTGACATGAATGGATGGCTTGTCCATTTTTGTTACTGTTGGACCTTGGTGCAAGGTGTTCCACCATACGACCGAGTAATGAATAATCGGAATATTTACCACGCCGACCAAGGCTAGAATTGCAACCGCCCTCGAGGCAGTTCGCTTATCGTCAATTGCACCGTATAAGCCTATAACTCCAAGATACAAAAACAATAATATCAACTCAGATGTTAAGCGCGCATCCCAGACCCACCAAGTTCCCCACATGGGTTTACCCCAAAGTGACCCGGTAACCAACGCGATAAACGTAAAACTGGCGCCGACTGATGCACTGCTAATGGCGACGATCTCAGCCAATTTTATATGCCAGACCAAGCCTATTGCCCCGGCAACTGCCATAACCACATAAATAAACAAGGACATCCAGGCACTTGGCACATGTATGTAGATAATTCGATAACTATCTCCCTGTTGATAATCTGTAGGGGCGAGCACAAGTCCGCCATAAAGGCCGGCAACTGTTATCAATACAAATGCGCTTACCAACCAAGGCATAAGTCGCTCTGTAAATGCATAAAAATGAGGCGGTGAAGCCATACGATGAAAAAAGAGAACGACGCGATCTGGTATTAGAAACATAGGATTCAGCTGAAAGGTTTATGGCGAAAACATCAAAACTAAGGATAAATAGCCTATCTGTGTAACTTCTCGTTATTTACATACGTTAAATTGAAATTTTGGCGCAGGCAATTTTCATTTATGACAAGCTAAACAATTGTTATATTCTACGAGATATTATCAATTTATACTCATTTTTAATGCTGCAGCTACAGGTAATGGCGCCAGGACCAGCGCCATCAATAAAATTGAAATCAGGATATTAATCTGTGCATCTACCGGCAAGCCACTACTTGCCATTTGCACTGCATTCCCAGCAAAAATCAAAACTGGCACATATAAAGGCAAAACCAACAAAGATAAAATCATGCCACCACGTCGCAATCCTACAGTTAGCGCTACTCCAATTGCACCGATTAAACTTAACACTGGTGTACCAAGCAACAAAGTCAGTAATAAAACACCTAACGAATTATTGGGCATGCCTAAAAACACCGCCAATAAAGGCGCCACAACCAACAAAGGTAAACCTGTAACCAACCAGTGAGCGATTATTTTACCCAACACCAACACTGATGTTGGATGCGGACTTAATAATATTTGTTCCAAAGAACCATCATCAAAATCAGAACGAAACAGACTATCCAGTGACAACATCGCTGCCAATAATGCAGAAACCCATATTACACCAGGTGCTATAGCTTGTAACAATCGAGGTTCAGCTCCAATGCCCAAGGGAAAAAGTGTTATTACCAAGACAAAAAATAGTAGCGGATTTGCTATTTCAGACCGACGACGCAATGCCAAAACTAGGTCGCGCCGAATAATTGCAAAAAAAGCTTGTGTTAAATACATCAGGATAAGTTAATTCGTAAAACATCAACATCATGCAAATCAATATCATGATGCGAAGTGAGCACAATCATTCCGCCATTAGCACAATGCTCAGTCATTAAAGTTTCAATGAGAGCAATGCCCTGCTTGTCCAATGAGGTAAATGGCTCGTCCAGAATCCATAGAACATTATCTGTAATCAATAACCTGGCTAATGAAAGTCGTCTTTTCTGTCCCGCCGACAAGGCCTGAACAAGAACATCATCATAGCCTGCCAAATTAACTTTCCACAGCGCTTCATTTATGGAGTATTGTCCTGTAGCATTTAAAGCCTGTGCTATTTTCAAGTTTTCTAATACAGACAGTTCTCTTTTAACACCGTCCAAATGTCCAACATAAGCCATTTGCGCATAAAACTGACTGTCATTTACTGCATCACCACACCAACGTATTTCACCGGAATCGGGCTGACGAAAACCGCATAAGATTCTAAGTAACGATGTTTTACCGCTGCCATTCTTGCCCTCCAGCAATAAAATTTGTCCTGAAAGCACTTCAAATGTCAATTGCTGAAACAGTAAACGGTCATCACGAATACAGCTTAAATCAATGCCTTGAAGCATAGGAATCAAAACACACCCCTTATTTTATCGACTGAGCTAGAGCATAATGCCAACATAAAAAAAGTCTCTTTTGCATTGATTAATTCGCCAATCGTTGCCTTACGGATTCATAGAGCAACACACCGGTTGCTACTGACAGATTGAGACTTTCTACCTGCCCTTGCATTGGTAGCTTTACCAATAAATCACATTGCTGTTTGGTTAAACGTCTTAAACCTTTTCCTTCTGCACCTATTACCACCGCTAAAGGCACTGTAAAATCTGTTTGATAAGCTGTCTGAGTTGCTTCGCCAGCCGCTCCCATAACCCAGATGCCTTGCTCTTTTAACCAACGCAAAGTTCTGGCCAAATTGGTAACCTGATAAACAGGAACTGTTTCAGCTGCTCCACTTGCAACTTTACAGACAGTTGGCGTAATCCCAGTAGCGTTATCTTTTGTAATAATCACCCCATTTACTCCGGTTGCATCTGCAGTTCTAAGGCAGGCACCAAAATTATGAGGATCTTGAACATTATCCAATACCAAAAACAAAGCCGCGCTTGATAACATTAAAACAGCATCTTTTAGCTCAGCTTCTGATAATTCAGCTGGCATTTCAACTTCCAGAACTATGCCTTGGTGATTATTGCTATCGGCAAGTTTATCCAGTTTTTTGCGGTCAACTTTTTCAGGTTCAATTCCCAAATCCAACAAATCATCGACCAACCGCAACAATCTCTTATCTTGCCTTTGACTATCTACCCAAGCTTTACCAATTTTTTTGGGAGAATAATCTAAAGCAGATTGCACTGAATGAATGCCATAAATTTTACTTATTTTCATTTCTTACGACGTCTTTTTTTAGGTTTGCATTTTTCAGCCTGAATTTCTGCCAGATTAAAATCTATCTTCTTTTCATCCAGATCTACACGGGCTACTCTGACATTAACGCTATCCCCCAAACGATAATGAATTCCTGTGCGCTCACCTTTTAACTGATGACTGATTGGATCAAAATGAAAGTAGTCTTGTGCTAGGTTGCTAATATGAACAAGGCCTTCAACATAGATTTCAGCGAGTTCAACAAAAAAACCAAACGAGGTCACTGCAGAAATAATACCGGTGAACTCCTCGCCGACCTTATCAATCATATATTCACATTTAAGCCAACTGACCACATCACGTGTCGCGTCATCAGCGCGACGTTCATTTGCTGAACACTGCTCGCCCAGCATTACCATGTCTGGAACGCCGTAAAAAAAACTTTCCACAGACTTGCCCTGCAGGCAATGCCTTATTGCTCGATGAATCAATAAATCGGGATAACGTCGAATTGGTGAAGTGAAATGCGCATAAGCCTCCAATGCCAGACCAAAATGACCTTTTAACTCAGGACTATAGACAGCCTGAGACATTGATCGCAACAATACAGTCTGAATCAAATGCGCATCCTGCCTGCCTTTGATAGAATCCATCAGATGCATATAATCCAAGGGAGTTGGCTTTGCTCCTCCACCCAAAATCAGGCCAACTTCACCTAAAAATGTTTTTAAATTAAGTAGTTTGTCACTACTTGGTCCATCATGAATACGTAATAGCTTAGGCATTTTTTTGCTGTTCAAAAAACGCGCTGCCGCCATATTAGCGGTAATCATAAATTCTTCAATCAATTTGTGTGCGTCGTTACGCACCACAGGAACTATTTTTTCAATTTTACGATTTGAACCAAAGACAATACGTGTTTCCTGGCTATCAAAATCCATGGCTCCGCGTTGCTCTCTACTAATTCGCATTACCTTGTATAAGTCGTATAAATCCTGTAAATGGGGCATCAGGATTTGATATTTCTTGACCAAATTCTCATCACCATCAACTAACATTGCGGCAACTTCATTGTAGGTTAGTCGAGCATGGGAACTCATAACCGCATCAAAAAAACGCGACCTGACAACCTTACCTTGTTCGTCGATGAAAAGCTCACAAACCATACACAAGCGATCGACCTTAGGATTAAGTGAGCACAATCCATTCGACAAGATCTCAGGTAGCATTGGTATAACTTGCTCAGGAAAATAAACTGAGGTGCTTCTTTTTTGAGCTTCTTTATCTAGCGCCGAATTAATCTGCACATAGTGCGAAACGTCTGCAATCGCAACTAAAAGCTTCCAGCCTTTTGGGGTTTTATGACAATAAACTGCATCGTCAAAATCACGTGCGTCTTCACCATCTATTGTCACTAAAGGTGTTGTCCTTAAATCTACCCTATCTTGTTTTGCAGTTTCGGGCACTTCTTTTTGTAATGGCTTAATTTCCTCTAGCAATTCATCAGGCCAATGATTGGGCAATTCATAGGATCTAATTGCCATATCAATTTCCATACCAGGCGCCATATGCTCGCCCATCACATCAATAATAATACCTATTGGCTGACGAAGTTTGGTGGGTTGCTCAACGATTTCAGCAACGACAATTTGTCCTTGCTTTGCATTGCTTATGCCATCTTTTTTGATTAGAATCGTTTGAGCTATATTTTTGTTATCTGGAACGACATAAGTAAAACCGTCATCTTTGTATAGTCGTCCAACAACTTGATGTGTATTTCTCTGCAAAATATCGACAACCGCTCCTTCCCTGCGGCCTTTTTTATCAACACCTACTACACGAACTAATGCACGATCATTATGTAATAAGGGATTCATCTCTCTGGGCGACAAAAACAAATCATTTGAGCCATCGTCCGGTTTTATAAATCCAAATCCATCAGCATGACCGATAATTCGCCCTGCAATTAGGTCTTCATTATTTACCAAACAATACTTTTTCCCACGATTAAATAATAACTGCCCATCTCTTTCCATTGCACGCAGCCGCCGACGCAAGGCTTCTAACTGATCTTCAGCTTCTAGTGAAAACGCTTCCGAAATTTCTTCACGCCCCAAAGGTTTTCCAGAGTGTTCTATAAACTGAAGTATAAGCTCACGACTAGGGATAGGATTCTCATATTTATCAGCTTCTCGCTGTGCATATGGATCATTTGTTGAATTGAAATCAACAGGTTTTTTAGACTTTAATGTCATTTAAATTATTAAATTATAGAAGATGAATACAATTAGCTATTTTCAATGCCTGTACTTAGTATATCAATCAGATTTTTAACATAAAAGTATTTAGAGGATATGTCATAGAATTTTTATTTTTGACAGCCCTTAATTCTCCATTTTAATGAAGTTTACACTTTTAAATAAATAGTTGGGGTTAATATATACAAAAATAAAATTTAATTCATTTTATTCATCGCTGTATTTTAACGATCTAAAGTCGCTTACTTCATCTATATCAATTTATTCAACCTAAAATAAATATTTAAGTGTTTATTTCACTTTGCACCATAAAGTAAAGTTCATTTAAATAACTCAAGTTTTTTTGAATAATGCACATTATTTATCTTTGAAACAACATTTTTAAACGCTTAATTTAACAAGGCTCTTCAAAAGATTATTTTATCATTAAGCGATTTTAAACTAATAGACTCAGATTTATGCCAACTTGAGGTTCTTTATGAAACTCATATTTTTAAATTTATTGAGATTTAATAGGGTAGATTTGATTCTGATTTGAAATTTTAATAACCTTTAAAGATAGTTCTTTAAGTTTTTATTTATTAAATTTTGGTGCCGAGGAGAGGATTTGAACCTCCACGGGGTTGCCCCCACCAGCACCTGAAGCTGGCGTGTCTACCAATTTCACCACCTCGGCTGAGAAAAGCGATAATTGCTTTAAGTGACTATTTATATTACCACTATATGTTTAAATCTACAATTTATAATTATTATCATTTCTTTCCATTTTGAAATAATTAATTAAACTTTTAATTAATGCTTAATCGCATGAATTACTTGTAAATTATCACATGCTGTTGGTTTGAATTTGTAAAAGCCACTATACATGGCAATTTTACTCAAAAACGGCTAATTTTGTAAGTTGGTAGTATGCTTTGATAAAATTAGCATATTTTTTTTTAGCTATTAACACCTCAAAATCTTACACCTCCTGCTCATAATTTATTAATCTCTAAACCTTCAATTTAATTCAACGAGAATTTCTCATATGAATCTACTATTACACCTTAATGACTCAGCCAGCCTTTTATCTTTTTACAATGAACAAGTCTATATATATATATATATATATATATATATAAATCAACAATAAACTATTTATTTTTTTAGATTTTTTTCTTTCAATTTATTCATAAAAAAAAACCCTCGCTGCCAAAAGGCAACGAGGGTTTTCAATTCCTCAACAGTTAACCA
>CANNLO010000005.1 GCA_947505055.1 Methylococcaceae bacterium
AACATTATTTGTTTTGTTAACCTGGCGACTGTTTCTGGAAGGTTTGCTAAGAGAAAACTATCGTTGGTTACTAGCATCCTGTGTCACTTATTTTTTGGCGGTATTTTCAAAAGAGCATGCGATCATGGCGCCTGCAGTTACAATAGTGCTGTTAATACTGGTTAACAATCAATCCATAGGTCAACGATTGAAATTGATTTGGCCTATTTTTGTGCTTTACGGCTTGATTGGTGGTTTTGTGATTTTTCAGATCAAGTCCAGGCATGTTTTGGGGCAGGCTTATGAGCCGATAGCGGCAAATTATCTGTCTATGCTGGGACCTGACTTTGATGAGCGTTTGGCTTATCCTTTGTCGATGTTGACGCAAAGTTTTCTGTTTTTTAAATATCTTTGGGTATGGCTTGTGCCAAGTCCAGCCTGGATGTCAGTTGATATGCCGCAGGCCTTTGCTTTGAAGTTTTGGTCCTGGCCGGAAATAGCTGGATTGATTGGGTTTATAATTTACCCGATCATTGCGTTTCGACTGTTGTTGCAAAAAGGTGTAAAAGGCCTGTTAGGTTTTGCGCTGCTTTGCCCTTGGCTATTATTTGCTACCGAATTATCAACTATCAGGATTCAAGAGTCTTTTGTGCTGTATCGCAGTTATTTATGGATGGCTGGTTCTTTTACCACGCTGCCTTTTTTGTGCCAAAAACTAAGCGTAAAACAAGCGGCAATAACGTTAAGTTTTCTTGCTTTATTGATGATGTCTTTATCTTGGCTACGTCTAACTACCTTTTCTCATCCCCTGTTACTATGGGATGATGCTGCTCGACTCATTGTGCAGCCTGAAGACAATCGTCTGGGAATCGATAGAATCTACTATAACCGAGGAACAGAATTAATTAAGGTAAAACATTATGCTGAAGCAATTGAGGATTTGACCAAGGCAATAAATATAAAAGGTTACTCTGCTAACTATGCTTATAGTAATCGAGCTCAAGCTTATATGGAAACTCAACAATATTTACTTTCCTTAAAGGACATTAATAAAGCTATAGAAGTGCAGCCAATAAATAAAGCGAAACTTTATCTTGGTAAAGGTCATGCTTTGGAAGGTCTTAATGATAAGACTGCCGCCATGCAGGCTTATAAACAAGCCTGTACGCTTGGATCATCTATAGCTTGCCAAAAAACGGAGTCCCCCGAATCACCAACCAAATCACCAAACAACTTTCTTTTGCATCCATAGTTATGGATATCGGGTAGGGGTACGTAACTGCTTTGGTTAAGATATGGTAGATATTTGGGCGATGATTTTTTAATGTCTATGCTACACTGTAAATCTATCGAAATTATTGGAGGATGTCATGGCGACAATTACTTTTGATACTTTGAAGTTTGTACGCAAATTGGAGTCGGCTGGTTTTTCCATTAATCAAGCAGAGGCTGTTGTAGATGCTTTTCGTGACGCATCGGGTGAAGCAGAACTTGCAAGTAAGCGAGATATTCGAGAATTGGAACTAAAGATAGAGTCCCGATTCGAGCAGGTCAAGAGTGAATTGACATTAATAAAATGGATGTTGGGAATTATGCTTGGCGGAGTAATGGCTTTAATTCTCAAAGTTTTTTTTCCAGTTTAGATTACGCGCACAGCGCAGAATCAGTAAAATTGCACTCCAATAAAAACCATCCAATCCTTCACGGGGTTGGATGGTTTTTATGTCTTTTGGCGTTTCAGCATTGAATATTACATCAACAACAGTATCTCGTTAAATATCTTCCCATTAGTGGCCAGAATCTGTTTTGGAAAAATTCCTTTATTTCCTTTAAAGTCGGTAACTGTAGCGCCTGCTTCGCTGGCAATCAAGGCGCCGGCCGCGACGTCATACAGGTTTAATTCCTGCTCCCAAAACGCATCAACCTGACCATCCGCAACCAAGCATAAATCGACTGCCGCTGAACCAAAGCGACGTTGACCGGTCGTTATCTCGGCAATCCGGCAGAACCGCTCCAGATTATTATCTTTTAAGTAAGAGCGCAAGCAGGCAAAACCGGTTGCAATCATGGCGTCTGCAAGATTGCTTTCGTTGGAGACGGTAATGGCTTCCCCATTTTTCCAAGCGCCCTTGCCTTTTTCGGCAGAAAAATAATCATCCAGTGCAGGTGCGTAAACAGCCCCGAAGACAAGTTCCTGATCAATTTCCAACGCGACACTGATCGCCCAAAAATACTGGCCTCTTGAAAAAGAGTGTGTGCCATCAATTGGGTCGACGATCCAGCGACTTGTTTGATTGGCGCTTTGTCCGCTCTCTTCTCCCCAAAAGCCAAATTGCGGGTAATGCTTGGCAAGTGCCTCTTGTAAAAAAGCTTCAACGGCAACGTCGGCATCGGTGACCAGATCGCGTGGGCTTTTTTTGGTTACCTCCAAATTTTTAAGGTCTTTAAAATGAATCATAGCGATAGATCCGGCTTCGCGGATAATGCTTTCAAGAATGGCGAGCGAAATGGGCATTAATAGAACCTTGAGAGGTGAGTGTTAGATATTTCAGTTAAGATGTCACGGCGTTTTAATACTTTTAACGCCAAAGGCAAGAATGATCCATGTCTTTTAATTGGCGCGAACCATAACTTTTGCCGATGATTTTATCAAGCTATATTAACATTAAGGTTAATAGGGCAAGTGATTCAAGATGGCTTAACCTGTGACAACCTTTGTTGGCTAAGATTGATTAGGCGAGGGTTGTGAATATTTTTGGATTTGGAGAATATCATGCAAATTGAACCCACCTTATTAACCGACCTGTTTAAGGCAATAAACAATACTATCGACATCAATGCAGAAGAGGTAACTGCTCTGGATCAGGCTATCGGCGATGGTGATCATGTGATTAATTTACAGCGAGGCCTTAAAGCGCTGGCTGCTCAAAGTGCCGAACTTGCTCAGCTTGATTGGATTATGGCTTGGCAGAAAATGGGTATGACTTTAATGACGTCGGTCGGTGGTGCCTCAGGCTCTTTGTTTGGCACTTTATTTGTTGCGATGAGTAAAGCGGCAAGAGAACAGTTTGTAATAGGCGAAGTAGGGCGGTCGATAAACTTGCAGGATTTTGCCGTGATATTTGCCAGTGGCGTTGATGCAGTCAAAAAACGTGGTAAATCTGATGCAGGTCAGAAAACCATGCTGGACGTGTTAATTCCTGTTGCAGAAAGTCTTCGGTGCGATGCAAGCAAGTGCGTTGTAATAACAGAGGTCCTAGATAATGTTGCGCTAACAGCAATAACGGGCATGGAGTCCACTAAAAATATGCTGGCTACCCAGGGACGAGCTTCTTTTTTGGAGGAACGCAGTCGTGGACATATTGATGCGGGTGCTAAAACCAGTCAGTTAATGATTTGTGCGGTGATTGAGATTCTTAAAGAGCAATTGGAGTCTTAGCAACCCCATCTTAAAGCCGCAGTATGAACCGGCGCATCCCAAAGTCGGAGCATTTCTTCATCAAGTAAACTTAAGGTAATTGAACAGCCGGCCATGTCCAAGGAGGTGGTGTAGTTTCCAATCAGGGACCTGCTAATTTTAACGTCAGATTTTTCCCAGTGTTGCGAGGCTAGTTCATAGATTAAATGCAGTTCCATTAGTGGCGTTGCCCCAAAGCCGTTTACATGCAGTAAAGCCGTTTGGCCACTTTGAGGTTTTAGCTCGATATCAATAGCTTTGGCCAGATAGTCTACGATTTCAGTTGCAGAACTTAAAGCCATGCGTTCACGACCTCGTTCACCATGAATACCTACGCCCATTTCAATTTCGTTCTCACCTAGATCAAAAGTCGGTTTTCCCAAAGCAGGCACAGTGCAACTGCTTAAAGCTACACCCATGGACGCAGTAACAAGGTTTACTCTATCACCTAATGATTTACAAGCAGCCAAATCGGCACCTTGTTCTGCGGCGGCGCCGACAATTTTCTCCAGAATCAATGTGCCGGCAACGCCACGTCGTCCGGTGCTGTGCGTTTTAGGAAAGGAAATATCATCGCTGATTAATAGTGTGTCATGTGGGCAATCCAGCATTTCACTAGCAATCTCGAAATTCATGACATCGCCCGCATAGTTTTTGACTATGAATAAAACCCCACCGCCATTTTCAACAGAATGTGCCGCGGCAAGCATTTGGTCTGGGGTAGGGGAGGTGAATATTTGTCCGGGACAAGCTGCATCAAGCATTCCAAAGCCAACAAAACCAGAGTGTAAGGGTTCATGGCCAGAGCCGCCGCCTGAAATTAATGCCACTTTGCCAGGGAAGGTGGCTTTGTTACGTTTGACAAAATAAGGTTGGTGGTTGAGTTGAATAATATCGGCATGCGCTTTTGCAAAACCTGACAAGCTATCGTCTAGCAAGGTATCGGAGTTATTGATGAATTTTTTCATGAACTTTCCTTAAAGTTAAGCTGGGGTGATTTTGTAACGCGCACTAAATGAATCAATAATTAAATCAGATACTAAGCAGATGTTAATGCTGGATTTTTCTTTAATACTTCTGTAACAGCACGAATATCTTGCATGACCCAGGTGGGTCGATAATCAGTTGTGTTAAAGTCTTCTTCAGTAGATACACCGGTTAAAACCATGAGGCTACGAATGCCGGTACGAACAGCGCCAAGAATGTCGGTTTCCAGGCGGTCGCCAATTGCTATGGTGTGATTGGGATCGACACCAAGTAGAGTGAGTGCTTGTTGGTAAATGATGGGTTCCGGTTTGCCAATAATGACAGGGGTTACGCCGGTAGCCGCTTCCAAAGCTGCCAGGATTGCCCCATTGCCATGAGTGAGTCCACGTTCTGTAGGTAATGTTGTGTCGGCATTGGTGCCAATGAATTTGGCACCAGCTCTGATATTTAGTGTTGCTGTTGCCAGCTTGTCCCAAGATAATTTTTGATCCATTCCACAGACCACAATGTCAGCGCCCATATTTGGGTTGACTTTGTCATCGTTTAATTCATAAAGATCAGTTAAGGTGAAGCCGCGCTCTGTGAGTGGGAGTCTGGCACCCTCTTCTCCGATGACAAATATTCGAGTAGTAGCTGGATTGAAGTTTTCTGCCAAGTATAGCGCTGTTGCCATGCTAGAGGTCAGGATCTCGTTGGGAGATACTACTACTCCCATATTCGCAAATTTAACAACATATTGATCTTGAGTTGAACGTGCATTGTTGGTTGCAAGAATAAAAGGAATTTGCTGGTTACGTAAGGTTTCAAAAAAATTGGTCAAACCGGGCATAGGTTGGTCACCATGCCATAGAACACCATCCATATCGATTATCAAAGCTTTAATATCAGTAAAAGGGGCCATCAGGTTATGTCTCGCTATTGTTTGATTTGTGACATTATAAATTACATCGTATAAGGCGCGAACAATTGATTCGGTTTTCGATATTTATGGCGGTAGGTTGACGGATAATGTCATGCGTCGTACAAAAAATCAGTGTGATATTTTTGATATTATCAGTAGATTGTTTATAATTAAAATAATGACTTATAAAAAATTTCGGGCTTGAAAAAGAGGTTATGGGGATGTCAAAAAATGGATTTTGTGGTTAGAAGTGATGGTAATTAAAGGTCCGAGAACGTGGCATTAAATAGATTAAAGCAACTTGGAATAAACGCCCCATTCAGCTGTTATACATGTCTCAACTCAGAACATTGAGCATTGGGCATTGACATCTGTCCCCTTTCTACTTTAAAGTTGCATTCGCATTAAGAGTAAGTAACTAAAATTATAACTATTACTATAACCCATCGGAGCACGCATCATGGCAAAACCATTAATACAAATGGCATTAGATTCATTAGATTTCGACCAAACTGTCGCATTGGCCACATTAGTAGCGCCGCATGTTGACATTTTTGAAATCGGAACACCTTGTATTAAACACAATGGTGTTAATCTGGTTAGAGAGCTTAAAGCAAGATTTCCAGATAAATTATTGTTAGTCGACCTTAAAACTATGGACGCTGGCGAGTACGAAGCAACTCCTTTTTACGCTGCAGGTGCTGATATCTGTACAGTATTGGGTGTTTCTGGTCTTGCTACTTGTGCTGGCGTTATTAAAGCAGCCAACGCATATGGAGCAGAAGCTCAAATTGATTTGATTAACGTTGGTGATAAAGTTGCTTGTGCAAGAGCTACTTGTGAAGCTGGCGCTCACATCATGGGTATCCACACAGGTCTGGACGCACAAGCAGCTGGTCACACACCTTTTGCTGATTTGACTGATATCGCATCATTGGGCTTGCCTGTAAGAATTTCAGTAGCTGGCGGTATCAAGGCTTCAACTGTACAAGACGTAGTTAGAGCGGGTGCAAACATCATCGTAGTTGGCGCGGCAATTTATGGTGCGGCTTCTCCTGCAGATGCAGCACGTGAAATTCGCGAATTGGTTGACGCGGTATAATTATGCATCAGCAACTTATCATAGAAAAGATTTCAGGTGTTCTTGAAGCTACAGATGATACGTATGATGCAAAGTTGACGGAGTTGCTTGATAACGCCAAGCGCATATTTATCGCTGGCGCTGGACGTTCGAAGTTAGTAGGCAATTTTTTTGCGATGAGACTCGTCCATGGTGGCTACGATGTAAGTGTCGTAGGTGAAATTGTGACGCCAAGCATTAAAAGCGGTGACTTATTGATCATTATTTCCGGATCTGGAGAGACTGAGCAATTAATAGCATTTACCAAAAATGCAAAAAAAGTAGGTGCAAATATAGTTCTGATATCTGCAAAAGCCGATTCAACAATCGGTGATCTTGCAGATGACGTATTTCAAGTAGGCAAGCAGGAACTTTATGGTAAAGTTTTGGGTATGCCCATGGGAACTGTTTTTGAGCTATCTACCTTGTTATTTTTGGAAGCAACTATTTCTCATATTATTCATGAAAAAGGAATTCCTGAAGAAATAATGAGAGAAAGGCACGCTAATCTAGAATAGTGGCACAGGAACGAGTGGCGATGACCACTCGTTCTAACCCTTATTAAGGTAAAAACGCCGAAAGAATATTTCGTGACAAAGTCATTCAGACTGAAGAGTCACCATTTAGTAATCTATCAATAGTAAGGAGAAGAATATGACTTCGCATAGAGAATTAGCGAACGCCATACGCGCTTTGAGCATGGATGCTGTACAAAAAGCAAACTCTGGGCATCCAGGCGCCCCTATGGGAATGGCAGACATTGCCGAGGTTTTGTGGAATGGACACTTGCGTCACAATCCATCCAATCCGAATTGGTCTGATCGTGACCGTTTTGTCCTTTCTAACGGTCACGGTTCAATGCTGATATATTCACTATTGCATTTGACTGGTTATGATTTGCCTATGAGTGAGTTGGCCTCTTTTCGTCAACTTCATTCAAAATGTGCTGGACATCCTGAGTACGGTTATGCCCCAGGTATTGAAACAACGACCGGACCATTAGGTCAAGGTATTGCGAATGGTGTTGGTTTCGCAATGGCAGAAAAGCTACTGGCCGACCAGTTCAATAAAGATGGACATAAAATCGTTGATCATCATACCTATGTGTTTATGGGTGATGGTTGTTTAATGGAAGGGATCTCTCATGAAGTCTGTTCTTTAGCGGGTACTTGGGGTTTAGGCAATTTGATTGCTTTCTGGGATGACAACGGTATCTCAATTGATGGTCACATTGAGGGTTGGTATACAGATGACACGGTAAAACGTTTTGAAGCATACGGCTGGCACGTTCTATCGGTAGACGGACATAATCCTGAAGAAATTTCCAAGGCAATCGTTATGGCTAAAGCGATGACTGATATGCCTTCATTAATTTGCTGCAAAACAACTATTGGTTTTGGATCGCCAAACAAATCAGGTACACATGAATGTCATGGTTCTGCTTTGGGTCAACCAGAAATCAATTTGACCAAAGCAGCTTTAGGTTGGGATCACGAAGCATTCATCATTCCGGAAGATGTTTACGCAGGTTGGGATGCTAAAACCAAAGGTGCGAAAACCGAAGCGGCATGGGATGCAAAATTTACAGCCTACGAAACTGCATATCCGGAATTAGCAGCGGAGTTCAAACGTCGTATGGCGGGTGAATTACCAGCAAATTGGAAAGCAGCTACTGACACTTTAATTGCTGAAACCAACGAAAAAGCTGAAACTCTTGCCACACGTCAATCTTCACAAAAAGTAATTGGCGGATTAGCGCCAACATTACCTGAATTTTTAGGTGGTTCTGCGGACTTAACGGGCTCCAACTTAACCAGTTGCAGTAGCTTTAAGCATGTCAGCGGTAAAGAGAATGGTAATTACATCTCTTACGGTGTGCGTGAGTTCGGTATGTACGCTATTATGAATGGTATGGTATTGCATGGTGGTTTATTACCATTCGGTGGAACATTCCACATGTTCTCTGATTATGCGAAAAGCGCATTGCGTATGTCGGCATTAATGAAAATTCGCACCATTGCTGTTTTAACTCATGACTCTATTGGTCAAGGGGAAGACGGTCCAACGCATCAGCCGATTGAGAATACTTCTGCTATGCGTTACATTCCAAATATGGATGTGTGGCGACCAGCTGATAGCACTGAAACTGCAGTTTCTTGGGTAATGGCGATTGAACGTAAAACTGGGCCTTCAAGTTTGGTGTTAAGTCGTCAAGGCTTGCCTTTTATAACGCGTACTGATGAACAAATCGCAGCTATTCGTAAAGGTGCATACGTTGTTTCTGAAGCAGCCGGCAAAGCTCAAGTTATACTTATTGCAACCGGTTCTGAAGTTGATTTAGCAATTAAATCACAAGCAGCCTTAGCAGAGAAAGGTATTCAAGCGCGCGTAGTTTCAATGCCATCAACAAATGTATTTGACCGTCAGGATCAAGCTTATAAAGACAGTGTATTAACTCCAGGTGTAAAACGTGTTGCAATTGAAGCAGGTATTACTGATTTTTGGCGTAAATATGTAGGTTTAGAAGGTGGAGTTGTCGGCATCAATACTTTTGGTGAGTCTGCACCAGGCGGCGAGTTGATGAAGCACTTTGGCTTTACTGTCGAAAACGTAGTCAAAAATGTAGAAGCAGTACTATAAATATTAAAAGCCATATTTGCAGTGTTCAATGATGAATTGTTATTTGATTCAAAGATGCAAAGCAGATATGGCTACTCTAAAAACAATGCATAGAGGGGGATTCATACGTGAAAATAAATAATCTGACAAATGGTTTAGTTGCTGCGCTATTATTGGCCAGTCCGATAGCCGGTGCTGATACAGAATATCCTGCATCGGATTTTAAGCCAAAAATAATTTATCAAGATAGTAGCGCTCAAAGTAACGCTGCTCCAGGATCTGCTAAACAAATTAAATCTGCAGAAGTAGATTCAAAGTTTCCAGCAGCAGATTTTGAGCCAAAGGTTCTATACAAGGACGCTGACTATAAGCCAGGAAAGTCTTCAGCGGTCGCTTCGAAATCTGAATCTACAAAACAAGCCGATTTGGATGTGAGTGCGGAAGTTAAAGTAGAAGAAGATTCTATGATGAGTTATTTGTTGGGCTTGGCAGTATTTGCAGCGGCAGGTTTTGGTTTCTTAAGAAAACGGGATAATGCAACAGCCAAGACAAGTGTGAATCAAGTGTTTAGTAATCATGCGAGTGGACTTTCAGGTGTTGCGAGATATCTTAGAAAGCATAATATGGCTGAATTAACCGGTGTTGCAAGATATTTGGAGAGTCAGATTGCAACTGCAAAGGATGCTGTCACAGTTAGTGGAGTTGAAAAGTACCTTGAAAAACAAGCTAAATCTGCAAAAGAAAAAGCAGCTGAAGCTAGTACCGGTGTTGAAAAGTACATGCGCAACCGGAGGTGATAAGTGGATCAAAATTATTTGATCAATTTAGTGTCCGGACTTTTTGGTTCAACAAAAAAAATTGAATCACTGGCTCACGTTAAGCCTATAACATTTGTTCGCGAAACAAATGGGCTTAGTGGAGTTGACAGATATTTAAAAAGCAAGGAAGTGCTTCCAGCTTTAAGCGGAGTTGCGAAGTACTTAAAGAGCAAAGAAGAATCATCAATAACAGAGATTGTGCAATGCTTGGAAGTTCAAGATGAAGATTTAACAGCACATTTGGTGTCATTGACAGAGACTGAAGCGGCATATGAAACAGATCTTGTTAAAGTTCAAGTATCACTCAGCAGTGTTGCCAGATATTTGGAGAAAGTTAATCAGTCTCCAATAAGCAGTGTTGCTAAATATATGGCAAGACAAGCTCTTTTAGCTAAAAATGCACCAAAAAAGAGTGGAGTGGAAAGGTACTTGGCTATAAATGGAGTAAGCAAAACAACTTCAGCTAAAATAAGTGGGGTTGCCAAGTATGTGGATCGGCAAGCGAAGTCGCCAGTTATTACAGGTGTAGCCAAATATTTAATCAATATATCTATTTCCGAAAGGAATGCTGGTGCAACCACTGGAGTTGCAAAATATCTGCAAGATGAATCACTTGCAGCAAGAAAAGCAGCGGCTGCCACTATAGTTGCAAGATATTTGGAAGAACAGCGGATATTTGCAAAAGAGCAAGAAAAACAAAAAGAAATTGAGTTGCAATTAGCCATTGAAAAAGAGTTGGAAAAGGCTAAGGAAAGATCTATGGCTAGTTCAGCGGCAACAGGAGTAGCTAGGTATCTTGAAGAGCAAGCAATTTTAGCGAAAGAAAGACCCCCGGTAAGTGGTGTTGCAAAGTATGTAGCAAAACAAATT
Organism: Methylococcaceae bacterium; assembly: GCA_947505055.1. Next base: position 10,752 of record CANNLO010000005.1, read on the forward strand.
GTATCTGGCAAAGACGCGCCAATTTTAAGTGGTGTTTCCAAGTACGTAGCAAAACAATCTTTACAGGTAAAAGAAAAATATACTTTAAGTGGAGTAGATAGGTATATTGAAAGGGAGTCTAAAATTGTAAAGCAAATTGTTAGAATCAGTGGTGTTGCAAAATATATGGAAAGGCAGGCAGTTTTACCTGTTTCGAGTGGAGTATCTAGGTATATGTCTAGGAAAATTATTTCTGCTAGAGTTGATTCTGAAAGAGTTTAAATTTTAATTAAGTGTTTGCTGTCTTGAATGTAAATAAGATGATTTATATTCATTGGTTACAATAGATTTTTAAATTGTAACCAAGTGAAATTTTTTTAAAATTGAAGAAAATTGAGGAGATTTAAATTTATTTAATAATTTCAAATGGAATAATAATTTGATGTAAACGTTGTTAAACTAAATTGCTCCTCATTATCCCTTGCTGTTGGATTGAATTGATTTTGATTAATCATCTCCACTGTCACCCGCTTTAAAATCATTATAATTAAATTGGATAAGTTTGTCTTTCCTGAAAGGAAATAACAAATGTAATGTCCCAAAGTTTTTAAATTTACAATACAAAGGAGTCCCTAATGACACAAAATTTACTTGAACAATTGAGAGAAATGACAGTAGTTGTTGCTGATACTGGCGATATTCAGGCTATAGAAACATTTATGCCTCGTGATGCAACGACAAATCCATCGTTAATCACTGCTGCGGCTCAAATGCCTCAATATCAAGGTATTGTTGATGATACCTTGAAAGGAGCAAGAGAAACTTTAGGAGACTCTGCTTCAGCTGCACAAGTTGCAACATTAGCATTTGAAAGGCTAGCTGTTTCTTTCGGGAAAAAAATATTAGAAGTTATTCCTGGTCGTGTATCAACCGAGGTTGACGCTCGACTTTCTTTTGATACAGAAGCCAGCGTTGCTGTAGGGCGTGAATTGATATCTATGTACGAAGCTCAAGGTGTTTTACGTGAGCGCATATTGATTAAAATTGCTGCAACTTGGGAAGGTATTCAAGCCGCTGCAATTCTCGAAAAAGAAGGGATTCATTGTAACCTGACCTTGTTATTTGGCCTTCATCAAGCAGTTGCCTGTGCCGAAAATGGTATTACCCTGATTTCGCCTTTTGTTGGACGTATACTTGATTGGTATAAAAAGGATACAGGTCGTGACTCTTATGAGCCTGTTGAAGATCCTGGTGTTTTATCAGTAACTGAAATATACAATTATTACAAAAAATTTGGTTATAAAACTGAAGTTATGGGTGCGAGTTTCCGTAATGTAGGGGAAATTGTTGAATTGGCAGGCTGTGATTTATTGACAATAGCTCCTTCTTTGTTAGCTGAATTGCAATCTACTGAAGCGAATCTTGAGCGTAAGCTCAATCCAGATAATGCTGTTAACTTAGAAATTGAGAAATTATCAATTGATAAAGCAACATTTGATCGAATGCATGCTGAAAACAGAATGGCATCTGATAAACTTGCAGAAGGTATTGATGGATTTACAAAAGCACTGGAATCACTAGAAGAAATACTTGCAGATCGTTTGGCAGTTCTGGAAGGCTAATACAATATAGTTATCCGGCTTATATCTAGATGTATTTGCCGGATGATTAAGTGTTTCGCCATAACGGTTTTCCTATCAGTCATAAAGTGTTATATAAGTAATTAATACAATATATACTTATTTAATGTATGTGGTTCTGAGTGAACAAGAAAATTCAAAGAATTATGAAAAAATAGTAAATGTGGTTTTAAAACACATGTTTTTTACCTGATCAATTCAAGATGTTAAGTTTCGTAGATACACCTCATGCGAACTCTGACTAAATATTAAGTGAGGTGGTTTTTGGAAGCAAATTATGAACAATCTTACAGCACTTTCCATTAGTATTGCCTGTTTAGCTGGGTTAGCGACATTTTTGGCTGTTGGGCCACTTAGCGGTATTTTCTTCATATGGGCGGCAACTATTGCATGGGCAGCTTATTTCTTTCTGGGGGCAACACCTGAAGCGTTAAAAAACACTATAGTATGTGGAATTTTCGGGGTATTTATGGCCTGGTTAGCAGCTATTCAGATTACTAATATTCCTGCTACAGCAATTCTTGGCTTTCCTTTTTGGGCGGCTGTAACGGTAATATTTTCAGTTGTTGTGATGTGTCTTGCTGCTAATATTCCTGCTCTAGCAACGATACCTGCAAGTGTTCTTGGGTATTCATCTACTTTTGCCTATTTGTTGCAAACTCCTGGTAAGCTAACTAAAGAAATTTTATTCAGTGCATCATTAGATAATGCTCTCGTTGTGATATCGATTTCAATTGTTGTTGGGGCTTTCTTTGGTCAGTGGTCAGGCCAGTTAAGTGCAAAATTAACTAAATAATAGTTATGATTTTTTCTGGCCGTTTGATTACGGTCAGAAAATTTTATTAAGTTCGTTTCCAGCTCAAGTAAAAGAACTGTTTTTTAGTATTAACTGGTTCTCGTTCCCCTCCTATCAATTCTGTAAAGTTATTTAAAAGATACTTATACTGGCTTTTGTAACGAATAATTACCTCGCAATTTATTGATTGTATGCAATTGCAATTAATGCCCCCATTTATATGCACTTTTTCATGTTGTACACCATGAAATTTGACCTTATTTCATACGAAGACTTATGCGGCGATTAATGTTTGGTCGTTGGTCTGATTGAAAAAAAGCCTGTAATTATATCAGTTTGGCTTTCTTCTGTTTATTTGCGATTGCGTTTGTAGATTTGAATGTAATATTTAATTGTACAATAATATAAGTATATTCTGCAGATCATAAAGATTCAGAAATTTAACATTTAAGAGTGAAATGAGGATTTACATTTGAATAGAGAGATAATGGAGTTTGGGTGAAATTAATGATATTAAGTTAAACCTAATTTATTATTAGAATGGGCGTAAATTTAGTTAATAATTGAATATAGTGAAAATTTACGGGTGTTAATGTAATAATCCTTTATTCAAGGTGTGAGCAAATTATCCTTGGCGAACACGGGATGTACTAAAGAATAGATTAGGGATCGGGGCAGTAACGCCCCGATCCTATTTAGATTAAGATTGTTGTTTTTCTAAATCAACTGATATTGTGTTCTTTGTTGACTCGGAATTCTGAGCAGATTCAGTAATTTCTGTTGGTTTTTTGAATTCAGGAATAACTACTTCGTTACTTTCAGTGTTAGATTTATGTGTATGTTTATGTAATTCAAAGGCTACAGGTTCAGATTTTTCAACCCATTCAGATCGTTCACTAACAATAGGACGAATAGATAAAGAACTAGAATCATCAGTAGCTGTGTTAGAGTTATCAATCAGTGACGGTGAGTTTGTATCACCATCAGATTCAGGTTTTTTGTAGTTTGGATTACGTGGACGCCTACGATTTGGTCCGCGTCTGGCATTATTTCTTTTAGGCAGTTCACTTCCATTCAACTCAACTGTTGAATCATCCGTTGCTGTAGAAATAAGCTCGATAACCTCTGTGGCCTCGCTTTTAGCATTCACGGTTTTTTCTACAGGATCGATATTTCTTTTTACATTCCTGTTTTGACCGCGAGGAGGCCTGTTAGGGCGTGGTGCCTCTGCATTTTGATCTGGCTTTGGTTTTGGATTTTGGATTTGCTCGGTGGATTGGTTGCTTTCCTGATTTGTATTTTTACCTCGCCCTTGTCCACGCCCTTGTCCTCGGCCACGACCCCTTTCCTGATTTTGTCCCTGAGCAGGTCTGTTGCCACGATTCCTATTAGGTTGGTTATCTTCAGTTGCTTGAGATCTTTCAGTGACCTGTGCTGCAGGTATAGCAGAAGTAGATTCTGGGGTATAGCCAATTAATTTTTGCCAAAAGCGTTGGATAAGGCTTGCAGCTTCGTTTTTATTTTGCGTTGGAGCCGGAGAGTCATGAAGGAATTCTTTGACCGCTGCTTTTGTAGCACTTGGCTTTACTTGTTGAGCAAACTCAGGAATACTGATCTCTTCAGCTTTTATTTGTAAATAGCTAGGTTTACTGTCGCTAGTTTCTTTTTCTTTGATGCGCTCAATGTCATAAGCTGGAGTCTCCAGATGCTTGCTAGGCAGTATAACAATGCCTACTTTTAGCCTGTTTTCTATATGCTCAATTGCACTACGTTTTTCGTTCAGTAGAAAAGTTGCGCATTCGATAGGTAAGTGGGCAATTACTTTTTCAGTGCCTTTTTTCATTGCCTCCTCTTCAAGAATGCGTAATACAGAAAGAGCAACTGATTCTACATTACGAATTGTACCTTGGCCTTTGCAACGAGGACATGGAAGTTGAGTGGAATCTCCTAAAGAAGGCCTCATTCTTTGTCTGGACATTTCTAGCAAGCCAAACCGTGAAATACGGCTGGTCTGGATGCGTGCGCGATCGATCTTAAGAGCATCGCGTAAATGATTTTCGACTGTCTTTTGATTTTTGTTCGACATCATGTCAATGAAGTCGATAACAAATAGACCTCCCAAGTCACGCAATCTTAATTGACGAGCAATTTCATCAGCAGCCTCCAAATTGGTATTTAAAGCTGTTTCTTCGATATCACTGCCTTTAGTCGCTCTGGCGGAATTAATGTCGATTGAGGTTAATGCTTCTGTATGATCGATTACAAGTGAGCCTCCGGATGGGAGTGAGACTTCCCGTCCATAAGCAACTTCGATTTGTGATTCAATCTGGTAGCGATTAAATAAAGGAACTGCGTCTTGATAGAGTTTTGCCTTGGGTAAAAAATGGGGCATAACTTGTTTTAAGAAGTTTTGTACCAGTTTGAAAGATTCTTCATTATCTATCAATATCTCGTCAATATTGCCACGTAAATGGTCGCGCAAAGCTCTGATGATAACGTTACTTTCTTGAAAGACTAAAAATGGTGCAGAGTTTTCATTTGCTGACCGCTCAATGGCATCCCATAATTGCAGCAAATAATTTAGGTCCCATTGCAGTTCCTCTGCATTTTTTCCGCAGCCAGCTGTTCTGACAATTAAACCCATGCTTTCAGGAATCTCTAATGCTTCCATCACTTCACGCAGGTCGCTACGAGTTTCGCCTTCGATTCTACGAGAAATTCCACCCGCCTTAGGGTTATTAGGCATTAATACCAAATAGGTGCCAGCAAGGCTGATATAGGTAGTTAAAGCAGCGCCTTTATTTCCACGTTCTTCCTTTTCAATCTGGACGACGATTTCCTGTCCTTCTTTGATAAGATCTTTAATGGCAGGACGACGACCATCATTTTCCACGCCTACCTGAAGATTGCGGTAGAGAGGAGAAATTTCTTTAAAAGGTAAAAAGCCGTGCTTGTCAGCACCATAATTTATGAAAGCAGCTTCTAGGCTGGGTTCTACATGAGTTACTATTCCTTTGTAAATGTTTGACTTTTTTTGTTCTTTAGATGGTACTTCTATGTCAAAATCATAAAGTTTTTGACCGTCTACCAAGGCGACTCGCAGTTCTTCAGCCTGCGTAGCGTTGATAAGCATTCTTTTCATTCAATATTCCTTGTTGTTTCCTGTTCCATAGTCAGATTTTACTTAACAGACTTGATTTAATGATCGTGTTTATTTAGAGGCATAGCTATAAGGGCCAGCAAAACTTAGATTTTAGGTATAAATATACCGGGTCTGCATGTTCTAGTTGAGGATAACTCATCTTCATCTTTAAGGAAGAAGAATGTGTTGTTTTCAAGAACAGAGTTCTAAGTAAATAAAGTTTATATTCAGTCTTGGTTGTAAATTCTGTCTTAAACAGGCGTTATTAATCGTTCGTCTAGGGTCGAACAATGAACCCAAAAATCTTACAATATTGACTTGGCGTGGTAATCCATCGCTATTTTAATCAACATTGATAGTGCTATAAGGCAGTTTCGTAGCTGAAACCGCTGAGCAAAAGTATGTTTTTAATAATAAAAACTGTCTTAATATAGCAATCTTATTGCTATACATCAATTTAAAGAATCAATCGAAGCAAGATACTGGTATTATTTATAGTATGAATAGTGATGAAAAAAACCTAACCCCTAAAGTTCAACTGGTCGAAATTTCCGAAGAAAACTCGGACCAACGTTTGGATAATTTTCTAATTTCCCAATTAAAAGGCGTCCCTAAAAGTCGTATTTACCGCATTGTGCGTAAAGGTGAAGTAAGAGTTAATAAAGGACGCGTTGATGTTAAATATCGTCTTGTTGCTGGTGATATAGTTAGAATACCTCCGGTCAGGATTGCAGAGCGTAGCGAAGCTTCATATGTTCCTCAGGGATTACAAGCAGCTTTGCAACACGGTGTTTTATTTGAAGATGATGGTTTTCTGATTATAAACAAACCAGCCGGCTTTGCGGTGCATGGGGGCAGTGGCGTAAGTTCCGGAATTATTGAAGGTTTACGTCTATTAAGGCCCGAAGCACATTTTTTAGAATTGGTTCACAGGCTTGATAAAGATACGTCAGGCTGTCTGATAATCGCAAAAAAACGCAGTACCCTAAAGCTTTTACATGAGCTTTTTCGTGAAAATAACATTCATAAAACTTATCTTGCTCTTTTGGCCGGGCAATGGGCCAGGAAGAAATTGATAGTTACCGCACCTTTATTGAAAAACATCAACAAAGGTGGTGAGAGGATAGTTGTTATTAGTTCGGCGGGTAAGGAAGCAGAGACCCTTTTTCGGCGCGTAAAATTATTTAGCGATTCGACGTTGGTTGAGGCTTCACCAAAAACGGGGCGAACTCATCAAATACGCGTTCATGCTGCTAGTCTTGGTCATCCGATCATTGGTGATGATCGTTACGGCAGGGATGATATTAACCATAAATTTAAAGGTCGTGGTTATAAACGTATGTTCCTGCATGCAGAAAAATTAAAATTTCAACATCCCGTTACTGGGGATCCACTTACAATTTTGGCTCCTTTGCCGCAGCAACTGGAGGACTTGTTAAAACATGAAGAACAGGTTTGATTTAATTGTTTTTGACTGGGATGGTACTTTGATCGATTCAATAGACTGGATCATAAATTGCCTGCAATCAGCGGCCAGAAATTGTGGTTGCAACGTTCCTGAAGATCAGGCTGCAAAAGACGTTATCGGCTTAAGTATTGCAAACGCCTGCAGCAAGTTGTTTCCTGGCGTCGATCAAGAGATGGTAACGAAATTAGCGGCCAGATATCAGCAAACTTATTTATCTTGGGAAATTAGTCGAAACGATTTATTCCCCGGTGTTTACGATATGTTGGTGGAGTTAAAAAATTCAGGTTATCAATTAGCGGTCGCTACCGGTAAAACAAGGGCGGGGTTGCAACAAGCGTTGCGAGCTACAGCAACAGAGGACCTGTTTAACATTACCCGTTGTTCCGATGAAACTGCTTCAAAGCCTGATCCACTTATGTTGCATGAGATAGTTCAATATACAAATGTTGGGTATGAGAGGACGTTGATGTTGGGCGATTCCAGTCATGACTTGCAAATGGCAATGAATGCCCAAATATCATCCGTCGCTGTGTTGTGTGGAGCGCATCCTAAAGAAGTCTTAAAACAATACCATCCGTTGCTGTGCTTACAGCAGCCAGCGGAATTACTGAATATTATTAGAGGTTAGAGTGTCATGGACAATCAGAATAAACAAGAAGTTACAAACACATTGGGCTGGGAGCGAGAAGTTATCGAAAAATTGGCTTTAGCTGCAATTACCGAGCAAACTAGGACCAGGCGATGGGGTGTTTTTTTTAAGAGTTTGATGTTTCTGTATTTAGTTGCTGTATTTGGTGTGGCGATTTACCCAAAGTTAAGCCATAACATAGGTAGTGATAGTAAAGATCATACTGCAGTTGTTAATGTGGTTGGTATGATTGCCGAGGATAAAGAGGCAAATGCTGACAGTATTATCGAAAGCTTAAGAAATGCAGTCAAAGATGAGCATACCAAAGGCATTATTTTACATGCCAATTCACCGGGCGGCAGTCCGGTTCAGTCCTCTTATGTGTATGAAGAGATCAGAAAAATTAAAAAAGAGCATCCTGGCTTGCCGATCTATGCCGTCGTTAGCGATATGTGCGCTTCAGGTTGCTATTTTATAGTTTCTGCCAGTGACAAAATATTTGTTAATCCGTCCAGTTTGGTGGGTTCCATAGGTGTGCTCATGGACGGCTTTGGTTTTGTAGATGTGATGCAAAAGCTAGGCGTTGAACGCCGATTGCTGACTGCGGGCACACATAAAGCCATGCTCGATCCGTTTTCACCGCCTAAAGCTGATGAAACACAATATATGAAAGGTCTACTAGATCAAGTGCACCAGCAGTTTATATCAGCGGTTAAAGCCGGCCGGGGTGATAGGCTTAAAGAAAGTACTGATATGTTTTCCGGTCTGGTTTGGACGGGTGAAGAAAGTCTAAAGCTGGGTATTGTTGATGGAATTAGCAATCAGGACACGGTAGCCAAAGACCTGATAGGCGCCGAGACACTGGTTGACTTTAGTCAGCAAGAGCATCTAATTGATAAAATTGCAGGTAAGCTTGGCGCTTCATTTGGGCATGAAATTAGTAGCCTGGTTCAAGGCTGGCATTTAAATTAAAGTCAAAGAACTTAATTTATTTTTATGATACCTCTTTTAAGGATAAGCTGTAGTGTGGGCATTGCGTACTTTTGTTTTGTAAAATATTGCATTGCGCATGAAAATTATGTTTAAAGTTGTCCTGCTTGCCTTATTATTTTTCAGTAACTTTTTTGCTCAGGGTTACGTTCTTGCAAGTGTTAGTTTGGATGAGGCGACTAAACAAATAATGGAAGGAACCTACAATAAAGTGCTTGAGGCACATACGGAAACAGTCGGCGGTAAAACAATTTATATTATTAAGGTTTTGACTCCTGATGGACGTATTCATTATTACACAATTGATGCCGAAACCGGCCAATTAGTCAGTTAACTTTAGGTAAGTCAATAAATGCGCATTTTAATTGTAGAAGATGAAATAAAGCTTTGTGAACAGATCCATGATTTCTTTGCGGATAAGGGATTTGCTGTTGATACCGCACATAATGGTCTCGATGGTTATTACATGGGCAAGGAATATCCTCTTGATGCGGCTGTTATAGATATTGGCTTACCCGATTTTTCCGGAATCGAATTGATTAATCGATTGCGTAAAGACAAGGTAAGAGTTCCTATTTTGATTCTAACAGCTCGTAGTCGGTGGCAGGAAAAAGTAGAAGGACTGGAAGCGGGTGCTGATGATTATCTCGTAAAGCCTTTTCATTATGAAGAGTTGTTGGCAAGAGTTAATGCCTTGATCAGGCGTTCAGCCGGTCAGCCTCATCCGGTTTTAGTTCATGATAACATCGAGCTGGATACCGTGGCGCAAGAAGTTAAAGTTTCCGGTATCGCTCTTGAGTTAACTGCTTACGAATATAAGGTGCTGGAATATTTGATGTTTCGTAAAGGTGAAGTGGTTTCAAAATCCGTTTTGACTGCTCATATTTACGATGAAGATTTCGAGCGTGACAGTAATGTGCTTGAGGTTTTTATAGGCCGTTTAAGAAAAAAACTCGATCCTGACGGTACGCGTAAACCGATTGAAACTTTACGTGGTCGAGGCTATTTGATCTCTGGTCAGCCTGATTGATATTTACCACGAAGCCTTAAAGTACAAGAAGTTGGTTTTTCTTCGTGGATATTTTTTCACTGTCTGGTAAATCTTCCCCGTTGTGACTAAAAGATATTCAAGTTAATCCAGTGCCTCTAAATGAAAATTAAATCTTTAAGTTACCGATTGTTTTTTTCTGCAGGTTTAGTGCTTGCAGCATTTTTTGCGCTGGTTTCTGTGGTGCTGGAGCAAGGTTTTAGAGAAAGTGCCGAACAAGCCTTACAGGAAAAACTCCAGGTTTATGTCTATTCGCTTTTATCAGTTGCCGAACTCAAAAGCTCTGGCGAGTTAAGTATGCCGACCAGTTTGCCTGAGCCACAATTCGCAACACCTGGTTCAGGTCTTTATGGTTTTATACACCGGGCAAAACAAAATCTGCTTTGGCGATCTCCCTCGGCTATTGGTCTCCAGGGCACTTTGCCACCGGACTTGCCACCCGGGAATTTCGCATTTTTATTAACCGAGCATGATCGTTACGCTCTGCATTACGCAGTTATTTGGAAAAATATGGCGGGTGTTGAGCATGAGTATATTTTTACAGTGACTGAAGATGCCCAGTTTGTTAGAAATCAGGTTGAACGCTTTAGAAAAACGTTGAGGGGATGGTTGTTGGCCTTGGGTTTGGTGTTGATATTGATTCAGCTAATTTTATTACGCTGGAGTTTAAAACCATTAAGGCTCATCGTAACAGATCTTGAGGCTATTGAGCGGGGTAAAAAAACACATTTAGACGGGAATTATGCGACAGAGCTAAAAGGTTTGGCTGGAAATCTAAATGCCTTTATCAACAGTGAACGTGCCCATCTTGAACGTTATCGCAATGCCTTGGCTGACCTTGCGCATAGTCTGAAAACACCATTGTCGATATTGCGTGGTTACGCCGAGTCTTTCAGTGCTAATAGCGACTCAGTAAAAGAGCAGATTTATCGTATGGACGAAATTGTCGAGTATCAATTACAAAGAGCTGCGGCAAAAGGCCAGCATAAAACGACAGGAACGGTAGACCTGTCTCTGGTTATAAACAAAATAAAGGCGTCGCTTGATAAGGTTTATATCAATAAAAACATAATGTTCGATTTAAATATGGCGGAACAGAATCTGATTTATTATGAAGAAGGCGATATATACGAAATCGCCGGCAATCTAATGGATAATGCTTGTAAGTGGTGTCAGAGAACCGTAAAAGTTAGTGTTACCTTGAACGAGAATAAAGGTCGTCGGGAATTTGCGGTTTTGTTACAGGTAGAAGATGATGGCACAGGTATCCCGTCCGATAAACTGGCTGAAATACTAAAAAGAGGTGTGCGTGCCGACGAAAATATTCATGGGCACGGTATTGGAATGGCTGTCGTTTATGAATTGGTTAGTTTGATGGGCGGCATTTTGGAAGGCAAAAAAAGTGAAACTCTGGGAGGCATGAAATGGAATGTTTATTTGCCGTAAGAATATTTCACAAAATCCCGAAGTTCGTTTTCTTTAAGTTGGCCTGATAGTTTCAGTAATATCAAACTACCTGTTTTGGCAAACTAAAAAACCATGGCAGAAGTTGGTTGTGCATTGCTTGAATGTGATGTTTTATAAGATAGAAAATGAATGATACTCTGTGCAAAATACCTTAACGCTTAAGGTTTTCCGGTTATTTGAAATGCTTAAGCACATCAATTACCTCACCAAATTTCCAATTATAGGCATATCTCCATGACCGAAGCTAGCCATCTGACGGCGCTAGACAGCGGCATTGCTGTAATCCATTCCAATCAGCTCGAAGCCTTACGGGATGTCGTCGAATACTGGCTGAAACAACATCCTTTGTCGCCTCTGGAAAACGATGTATTTCTGGTGCAAAGCAATGGCATGGGGCAATGGTTAAAGCAAAGTCTGGCGCAAAATAATTCTCTCGGTATCGCGGCAGCGATTGATATGAAATTGCCCTCCTTGTTTATCTGGAGTATTTATCGTGCAGTCATAGGGCAGCAAATTCCCAAAGAACAATTACTGGCAAAAACTCCGCTCACTTGGCGATTATATCGTTTATTGCCTGTGTTAATCGCCCAGCCCGAATTCGAGACCTTGGCGATTTTTTTAGCTGACGATAACAACAGCCGTAAACGCTATCAACTTGCGGAACAACTGGCTGATCTTTTTGACCAATATCAGGTTTATCGCTCGGATTGGCTTACCGATTGGGCAAATGGCGAGTATGGTTTGCGTAATGCCCTCGGGGAACTGCTGGATTTTCCTCTACAGCATCGTTGGCAAGCTTGCTTGTGGCGGGCAGTACTGAACGATTTGGGCCCCGATCATACTTCATCTGCGAGTCGTGCCTCGGTGCATGCCCAGTTTATGGTTAACATTGATAAGTTGGAGCAACCTCCAGCAGGCATACCTCGCCGAATAATAGTATTTGGCTTATCTTCTTTGCCACAGCAATCGCTCGAAGTGCTGGCTAAATTAGGTAGATTTTGTCAAATCGTATTGTTTATTCATAATCCTTGTCAGCATTACTGGGCAGATATTATTGAAGATAAAGAGCTGTTAAAGGCAGGGCGGCATCGGCAATCTTATAAAACAGGTATGACAGCCTCGTTGTCTGATGATGAATTACACCTTCATTCTCAGCCCTTACTCGCTGCCTGGGGCAAACAGGGGCGTGATTATATTCGATTACTCGACCAGTTTGATGAAACCCAAGCCTATGCAAACTGGCATTGGCCGGACAATAAAATTGATTTGTTCAAGGATTACGGAGAGCCTCAAGAACGCAGTCTGTTGCAACACTTACAACAATCAATACTGGATTTAGAGCCCTTGCCCACTGATCCCGTGGAATTATCTGCAATGGATTTGTCTATGATGTTTCACATTGCCCATAGTCCGCAACGGGAAGTGGAAATATTGCACGACCAGTTGTTAGATCGATTTAATATAGCCGTTGAAAATGGTACATCCTTAAAACCGCGCGATGTTATTGTCATGGTGCCGGACATTAATAAATACGCTCCGCATATCCGCGCTGTTTTTGGTAACCTACAACCCGATGATCCTCGTTATATACCTTACAGCTTGGCTGATCAGCAACAGCGAGGCCAAAATCCCTTGTTGGTGGCGGTTGAGGTATTGCTTAATCTGCCTGAGTCACGCTTTACCGTTAGTGAATTTCTCGGTTTGCTGGAAGTGCCGGCTTTAAGGCAGCGCTTTGTAATTGAAGAAGCCTCCATTCCCACCTTGCATCGTTGGATTGAAGAAGCGGGTGTTCGTTGGGGCTTGAATGCCGGGCAACGCACTCAGTCTGTCGCTATGCCCAAAGATCTGGATGCCAATACCTGGCAATTCGGGTTACGGCGGATGTTGCTCGGTTATGCGGTCGGAGCTGGCGCCGCTTTTAATGCTATCGAACCCTATCCGGAAATCGGCGGTCTGGAGGCACAATGGCTAGGCGGTTTGTCATTGTTACTGGAAACACTGGAAAACTACGCGACTTTATTGCGGCAAATTCGAAATCCGGGTGACTGGCAACGTTTACTATTAAAATTACTGGAAGATTTTTTCCTTATCAGTGACGAGCGTGACAGGAAAATGCAGGAAACACTGACCCGTGCCTTGACAGATTGGGGGCAATGTTGCGAACAAGCCGGTTTGACTGCAACTGATACTTTACCTTTGTCTGTGGTTAGGGACGCTTGGCTATCTGGTGTAGATGAACCTAGTCTGCACCAACGCTTTCTCAGTGGCCGAGTCAATTTCTGCACTTTGATGCCGATGCGTGCGATTCCCTTTCAGTTGATTTGTTTGCTGGGCATGAATGATGGTGATTATCCGCGTAGTCAGCAACCACAAAGCTTTGATTTGATGAGTCAGCGTGGGCAATATCGTCCTGGCGATCGCTCGCGTAGACAGGACGACCAATATCTGTTTCTGGAAGCCTTGCTTTCTGCACGGCAACAACTTTATATCAGTTGGGTAGGTCGCAATATTCGTGATAACAGTGAGCGACCACCCTCGGTGTTGATCAGTCAATTGCGCGATACGCTGAGTCAGGGCTGGCGACTCCCCGATAACTCCTCGGAGTTGCTTAAAGCGATAACCGTTGAACATCCGCTGCAACCTTTCAGCGCAGAGTATTTGTTAAAACAGCGTGACCCCCGTTTATTCACTTTTGCACGGGAATGGTTTGAGGCGTCTGTTTTAAGCCACTCATTAGGTGTAAATAAGCGGGTCAATGATGAAATCAGCCTGCTAACGCTCAGTTCTTTAGCTAGTTTCCTGAAAGCGCCGGTTAAAAGTTTTTGCAATCACACTCTCAAGTTTGGTTTCGATACAGATACCGTCACCAGTGAAGACAACGAACCATTTGGATTTAATTCACTTGAAAGTTATGAGCTGCGCAACGATTTGCTGAAAGTTTTGCATAGCGAAAAACCTGTCGACACCGGAACATTTTTTGAGCAGCAATGCTCGGTCATGGCTCGAAAAGGCAATCTGCCATTGGGAGGCTTTGCCCATACGGCCTTTTCTGACCTTGCCGTTCCGGTCAATCAGGTCTGGCAGCATTATCAGGCACTACTGGCTTTATGGCCAAGTGAAATGGACTCTCGTGTTGTTGACTTGAGTTTTGCGTTCCCCGATAACAGCACTGTTCAGTTAACCGGCGAGTTGAGTAATTTACGGCAAAGCAGTGATTGTCTGCACTGCGTTATGATTCATTTAACCGCACAAGCGCTAACTAATGAGAAAAAAATAAAATATTACAACTTGTTGACTTACTGGGTACAGCATCTGGCGGGTTGCTCGATCGGCTTGAATCTGCAAACAAGAGTGGTAGGTTCGGATACGGTGATTGAGATTGATGCCGTAGCCCAAGCGGAAGCTAAAGCCCAGCTTACAATGCTTGTAGAAGCTTGGAAGCTGGGCATGCAAGCTCCGTTGCCAGTCGCTTGCAGAACAGCCTTCGTTTGGTTAAGCTCCTCACCGGATAAGGCGCTGGATGCAGCTCAAACAAAATACGAGGGCGATGACTGGAGCAGTGGTGAAGTAGATCAAGATGCTTACCTGGCTAGATTCTTCCCCAGCTTTGCCAGCTTATCTCCCAAGTCTGAAGCAGAGGGCTTTGTGGAATGGGCCAACACGCTTTACCTGTCGGCATATACACAGATCAAGCTTCCGGGAGCACAAGCATGAGCGTCGCCCAGTCTCTAGATACGCTAACTTTTCCATTATCCGGCACCCGCTTGATTGAAGCCAGCGCGGGAACCGGTAAGACCTATACCATCGCGGCCTTATATGTCCGTCTGATTCTGGGGCATGTTTCCGATAATGAGGTGCCAAGACGCGAGTTACTGCCCCCTGATATTTTGGTTGTTACCTTTACTGAAGCATCCACCAAAGAATTACGCGACCGTATCCGTGCACGTCTTACCCAGACAGCGCGCTTTTTTCGTCAACAAGCGGTGGATAGCGATCCTTTTCTGGAACAACTGCGGGCTTATTATACTGACTCAAATCAATGGGGCGCTTGTGCCCGTCGTCTGGAACTGGCCGCTAACTGGATGGATGAATCCGCTGTGTACACGATACACAGTTGGTGTAATCGCATGTTGCAACAACATGCGTTTGATAGCGGCAGTCTGTTCCGGCAGGAGGTGAATACTAACGATGCTGAGCTTTTGAACGAAGTGATTCGCGATTATTGGCGGACATTTTTTTATCCTTTACCTGAGCTTTCGTGTCCGGTCGTCTTTAAGCTGGCAAAGTCACCTGAAGACTTGACTCAATTACTTAAGCCCTTATTGTCTGAAACCGAAGCATGGGGGCTTGACTGTGAAGATGCAGACCTAGCAGCGGTTTTTGAAATATGGGGGGGCTGGGAACAACAACGGCGCAGCCTTGAAACGAAAGCCCGCAGCCTTTGGTTAAACAACCAAAAGACTATAGAGACCCTGTTAAATAATGCCTCGGCCAATCGCTGGTTAAATGGCAATCAATACCGAGTGGCGACATTTAACAGCAAATTGGCGGAACTGGCTTTATGGGCAAAAATCGGCATTAATCCGGGTAATGATGCGCTGGAAAAATTTGGCTCACAAAAGCTAAAGTCGGGATTGGTCAAAGCACATCAAGACAAGGCTTTTAAATTACATCATGAGACTTTTCAAGCGCTTGATGACTTCATTAGCCATTCCCAACAAGAAGAATTGGATATCAGCGAAAAACTTATCAAGCATGCCATTCATTGGGTAAGAAATCGCTACGACACAGAAAAACAACGCCTAGCGCAAATGACCTTCGATGATATGTTGACACGTCTGGATAAGGCTTTGCTGGGTACTAATGGTGAACAACTGGCAAGTGTGATTCGTCTGCAATACCCTGTAGCGCTGATAGATGAGTTTCAGGATACTGATCCCGTGCAATACCGGATTTTCGAGCGCTTGTATGCCGCTCCTTCAACTAACGACTTAGGTTGTTTTATGATCGGCGATCCCAAACAGGCGATCTATTCCTTTAGGGGGGCCGATATCTATACCTATCTCAAAGCCCATAAAGTTACAAGCGGGCGGCATTACACGCTAACTACCAATTATCGCTCCACCACCGCGTTGGTAAGTGCAGTCAATCAGGTTTTTTCTCAGGCTGATCAACAAGACGAAGGGGTATTTCGTTTTAAAAGCGGTACTGACGATCCGTTGCTGTTCATTCAGGTTAACGCGCAGGGTCGAAAAGAGGAGTGGGTGGTCAATGGACAATCCGCAACTGCATTTACACTATGGCATAAGGAATTACCCGAGCCAATCGGTTTGCCAGCATATCGTAAAGAGATGGCCGAAGTTACCGCCAGCGAAATTGTGCGTTTACTGAATTTGGCAAATGCGGGGGCAGCCGGTTTTAAATCAGCTGATACTTTTCAGGTCCTGCAACCTGCAGACATTGCTATTCTTGTGCGTACCGGCAAAGAAGCTAAAATCATGCGTAACGCTTTGGCAAGCAGACAATTGCGTAGCGTTTATCTGTCCGAACGTGATTCCATTTATGAAACCGCCACGGCGGGCGACTTGTTAATCTGGCTTAAAGCCATGGCCGATCCCAGAAACGAGCGAAAGGTACGCACAGCGCTAAGTACCGCTACTTTGGGTTGGCCTTGTCAGACATTGCATCATCTCACCCAAGATGAACACGGTTGGGAGCAACAACTTGAACGCTTTATCAGTTACCAGCAACGGTGGCAGCGAGACGGTATCTTGCCCACCTTGCGGCAACTGATCAATGATTTCGGTTTGCATAGGCAATTGAAACTGGATCATGACGGTGAACGATGTTTAACCAATGTTCTGCATCTGGCGGAACTACTTCAGCAAGCCAGCAGTCAACTAGAAGGCGAGCAAGCCTTGATTAGGCATTTGGCGGAGGCCATTGCCGATCAAAATAATCAGGCCAGCGATGAAAATATAATCCGTCTGGAAAGTGACGCAAATCTGATCAGGATTATTACTATCCACAAATCCAAAGGACTCGAATATCCATTGGTATTTTTGCCTTTTATCTGTAGTTTCAGGGAAGTCAGTAGTCGAAACGCCTACTATAAATATCATGATGAGAATCAGCATTTAGTCATTGATTTGAGTAAAGATGAGGCTATCAAAGTATTGAGCGACAGGGAACGGCACCAAGAAGACTTACGCTTGCTTTATGTCGCGATGACCCGCGCGCAACATGCTTGTTGGTTGGGGATTGCGCCGGTAAAAATCGGTAGTGCAAGAGAATCGCAATTGGATAAGTCCGCAATGGGCTATGTTTTGGGTTGGCAAGCAAAAACACCAGCCAGTGAATTAATCAGCCATCTGACTCAGCTTAAAGGTGATTGCGCAGCAATTAAGCTGGCAGCATTTCCCATGACGACTCTGGACAATTATCATCCTGCTCAACAACAGGAAATGTTGGATTTAGCTAAGGTGTCAACCGCCAGGATTGCTGATAACTGGTGGATAGCCAGTTACAGCGCCTTGCAAACTGAAGATAAAGGGGTAATTCAGGGCGATGAATTACCCGCACCTGAAACAGCTCGGGATGACAAACAGAGTGATGAAGCCGATAGCAATGTTAGGTCATTAACAAAAACGTTATCTGGCATTCATGGCTTGCCAAGAGGCGCAGGCCCCGGCGTGTTAATTCATGAATTATTGGAGCAGTGCGCCTATCAAGGTTTTAAAGTAATGCGGGAATCGTCGGAGCTACGCCAACAATTAATCAATAAGATTTTTATTAACGATACATGGAATAACAAGCGAGAAATCATTGCCGGGGCACTGCTGCAATGGCTATCAATGCCCTTGCTTGAAGGTAAGACTGGGTGTTTGGCGGACCTGGGTCCTAATCAATTTCAAGTTGAACTCGAGTTTCTTATCGGTAGCAATGAGGTCAATCTAAAAAAACTGGATCATTTGGTTACCAACCATACCTTTGCCGGGAGACCTCGTCCTTGCTTGTTGCCTGGTCAGTTGAATGGTCTTTTGAAAGGTTTTATCGATCTTGTTTTTGTCCACAACCAGCAATACTATGTTGCCGATTATAAATTTAATGGCCTGGGTAACAATGATGCTGACTACACAGAAGACGTCATGGAAGCGGCGATGTTATCAAAACGCTATGATCTGCAATGTGCCTTGTATCTGTTGGCCTTGCATCGCTTGCTGAAAGTAAGGTTAGGAATCAATTACGATTATGATAGCCATGTCGGCGGCGGTCTTTACCTGTTTTTACGAGGTGCGCATGGTTCGACCGGTGGCCGGGTATTAATTAAACCGCCTAAAGTTTTGATTGAAAGTATGGATAGCCTGTTTTCAGGATCTGCTCTACAGGGAGAAAGCGCATGACAGATACATCATCAGTTCTTGAAAGCATTAAATTATGGGTCGGTCGTGGTTGGTTAAGTCCGCTGGACAGGGCTTTTGTCCTGTTTTTACTGGACCAGGATTCTACTGCGAGTGAGCTGGTGCTCTGGGCTGGAGCGTTGGTCAGCCATCAATTGGGTAGCGGCGAAGTGTATCTGGATTTGGAAAAACTTTGTAAACAACCAAAACTGACGCTGGCTATTGCCAGTGACGATGACTTACAGTCGGAAGCCGACGACAGTTTATGCTTTTTTAAGTCCTATAACCTCGAACAATGGCAGGTTGTTCTTGGGGAATCATTGTTAGTCGGTTCAGGAAATGGCAGTACTCCATTGGTTCTGAATGGCAACCGATTATATTTAAGGCGATATTGGCAATATCAGCAAACCTTGAATACAGCCATTCAGGAACGTTTGTTACCTGTCAGGGATGCTCTTCCTGCAATGTTACAACAGCAATTACAGTCATTGTTTCCGGGTAGCCTGGAAAATCCCGATTGGCAGAAGATTGCCTGCGTATTAGCACTTCGCTCTCGTTTTGCGATTATTACCGGGGGCCCAGGCACGGGTAAAACGACTACTTTGACCAAGCTGCTGGCCTTGTTGATTCAGTTGGCTAAAATCGAATCGAATAACACGCGCAAGCCGACTATTTTATTGGCTGCACCGACTGGCAAAGCGGCTGCGCGAGTCAGTGAGTCGATTGGTAAGGCCTTGGGAAAGCTTGATATTGCAGACGAGATTAAACAGCACATCCCGAAAAAAGCCAGTACTCTGCATCGTTTATTGGGCAGTCGCCATGATTCCCGGAGCTATATTCATCAAAGGAATAATCCGTTGGTGGCTGATATTGTGATTGTCGATGAAGCGTCGATGATTGATTTGGAGATGATGTCAGCGTTATTAGAGGCGCTACCGGAATCCGCCCAGCTAATACTGTTGGGTGACAAAGATCAATTGGCGTCAGTCGAAGCCGGTTCGGTAATGGGTGACTTATGTCATGGTGCTGAAAACGCCGCTTATGATGAACTAACGAGGGATTGGCTTAAACAATTTGCTGGAGCAATACTTGGCAATCCAGCCACAGTTGGCACTGCGTTGAATCAACAAACCATCATGCTACGCTACAGCCACCGTTTTGATGAGCATAGCGGCATTGGTCAATTAGCCCGGGCTGTCAATATTGGTGATGCTACACGCGCACTAGCCATTTTAAAAGATACTGTTAAATATAAAGATCTTAGTCACTTTGTGTTGAATCATCCAGCCGATGAAATCTTAAAACGTTTGGTAACTACAAATACAGGGGTTTCAGTTGACGGTAAGCCAGAGCCTTTTCAAGGCTATGGTCATTATCGTGCTGTTATCAATAAAGAGCGTCCTTCGGACCAACATGACTATCCACAATGGGCAAAGCAGGTGCTTGAGGCTTTCGACGCCTTCCAGGTTTTATGTGCTGTACGTCAAGGTCCATGGGGTGTGGCAGGTCTAAATCAACGCATAGAGCAGTGGCTGTTTTCCAATCAAAAACCAGCGCTATGGTATGAAGGTCGTCCCGTCATGATTACGCGTAATGACTACAATCTTGGTCTGATGAATGGTGATATTGGTATTACGCTTAAAGATAGC
This sequence comes from Methylococcaceae bacterium, assembly GCA_947505055.1. Next base: position 30,959 of record CANNLO010000005.1, read on the forward strand.
AACAATAAGCTACGGGTGGCATTTCCTGACGACGAGTTTGGCATACGCTGGATCTCGCCCCTGCGTCTGCCGGATGTGGAAACGGCGTTCGCGATGAGCGTACATAAATCCCAAGGCTCCGAGTTTAATCATGTGGTGATGGTTCTGCCGGAAAGCAGAAGTTTGGTATTGACTCGGGAACTGGTCTACACCGGCATTACCCGAGCAAAAGAAAATTTCACCTTACTGGAAAGTGCGGCGAATATTTTTAATCAAGCTGTATTGGCTACGTGTCAATAAATCAAGGTGATTTGCGAATCGAGCATGTCAAACAGCGTTGAACGTCCTCCTGTTAGACTCCGCGCTGACAAAAGAAGTTTTAGATATTACAATGATGAATAATGCGATTTAATAGTGCTTTAGCCAAATACCTTTAGCAGAAAATCAAATGGCCGCCAGAAAGCGACAGGCATAAATAATATAGGCTCGCAGGTCTGAAAGATCCTTAAAAACAGGCTCGGTAAACAACAGTCCCACTTAATTTCATGTGGGTACCCATTTGAATTTAACGTTGAAAACTGTAGGTCGTAAGTCTTCGATGTTCTTTCGCTATAGCTACTTTAACGTATTACTGGGTAACATTAGGGATCAGGTTTAAAATTAAGTCCCTTTAAATTAATCGGTTAAGTTAAAATAAATAGCTATACTAAGTTTACTATTCGGTTCTAAGGTGGCTTTTTTGAGCATCTTGGGTAATCGGCTGCATTGACAGCCATCCTAAATGATGAGTTTTCTGGCAGCAGGCCAAGTTTAAGGGAATAATAAATGTCACGACCATCTGTTTTTGTAAGTTCGGCTTACTATGACATGAAGCATGTTCAATCTTCTGTAGATTGTTTTATTGAAACTATGGGTTACCAGTCCGTTTCCTCAAACAAAGCAGATACTTCGTTTTCTCTGGATGTCCCATTTGATCGATTTTTGCCTCGCGAAGTCACGAAGGCTGATATATATGTACTTGTAATCGGTGGTGATTCCGGATTTAAAGCGGGTGTCGAGAATAAGGCGGGCGAATTGTTTTTCGAAGGTTATGACGCCATAATCAAGAAAGAACTGGAATCGGCATGTTCTCGAAATATTCCCGTATATATTTTGATAGAAGTGAAAGTTTACGCTGAATATCAAACCTATTTGCGAAACAAAACTAATGAAAACGTCGAATATGCGCATGCTGATTCGGTGAGGATTTTTCAGCTTATTGAAGAGATTTTTTTAAGCTCAAACAATAGTCCATTTCATACATTTGATCATGTTTCTGATGGAATGGCTTGGTTACGTGAACAATGGGCGGGTTTGTTTGGTGAATTACTACAGCTAAGGACTACTCAAGAGCAATTGTTGGCACTATCAAGGCAGATAGAGACGCTAAGTGTTATCAATACCAATTTACAACGCGCTATGAATTCCATGGGCGACCAGTCTACAAAGGATCAAGTACCGGAACTAATTCAGTCGGAACCACAAGGTGCAAATGAAGCCATACAAAATGAAGCGCTTAAGAAAAATAAATCATTCAGGGTTTTGTCAGATAGAAATATAACGATCGGACAGTTTAGAGCGGCTCTTCTTGCTGCAGAAACATTTAGTGACTTTAAAGACAAACTTGATGAATTATCTTCCGGGGCCGACAAGATAAAACCGTTTTTATCCGTGTATCATTGTAGCTCAGAGGCGAAAAAAAGTTTCAATGAAGCTCGTGTGGTGCTGGGTAAAGCCCCCTATTTTCCATTGCAATCCAATGGTCAATAAACGTTAAGTATTTATATTCTTTCAAAAGGGGTAAGTCTCTTTTGACGCCTTAACTTTTAGTCTTTAAAAGAGTGTCTGAAGGGAAGTCTTCGAAAATTTTAACCCTATTCCGCCCTGATGTTTTTGCCGAAAAAAGCGCCTGGTCAGATCGGCTGAGCGTATTTTCCCAGCCGCTCTCATCCACTTTCAAATCCGCTACTGCTGCGCCGATGCTGACGGTTACTAAGCGTGACAAATATAGCTGTTCGGGTTGGTTGTTTTCGACCATATTGCGGATGCGTTCACTTAGTATACGCAAGGTTTGCAAGTCGGTATCCGGAAGAATGACCAAGAATTCTTCCCCCCCGATTCGGCAGGCAGTATCTCCAGCTCGGATAGACTGGCGCAAGATATTTGCAAAATGGATTAAAACCATGTCGCCGGTAGCATGACCAAAATTGTCATTAATTTGTTTAAACAGATCAAGATCCAGGCTTAATAATGAAAGTGGGCGATTATGGCGTCGATGCTTTTGCCATTCCTGAGTAAGGATTGTAATTGCATGTCGGCGGTTAGGCAGGTTGGTTAGCTGGTCGGTTGCGGCCACCATTTCCAAGCGTCGTTTTGTAGCTGCCAGATCGAAAGCAAGACGTTGGATGCCTTTTTGTCTTATATTATTTTCAGTTTGTAGATGGATGGTCCGTTGAGCTCCCAAAATTCGCGCATTTAACTCGTTATGAGTAATCGGCTTTCTTATAAAATCGTTTGCCCCGACAGCAAATGCTTCAGTCATCGTAGTCATATCTTTATCGGCTGTAATCAGGATAAGGTAAATATGTTGGGTTTGACTATTTGCCCTTAATGTTTTACACAAGGTTAGTCCATCCATTGGCGCCATTTTATAATCGGTAATGATGATTTGTGGTGTAGACATTAACAAGCTCTTTAATGCCTGTTCACCGTTTTGAGCTGTAGTTATGCGGTGCCCCTGATTTGACAAGTAACTGCTTAATATTTCCAGCTGAATTCTATCATCCTCTATCAGCAATATGCTCAAGCCTGATTTCTCATTATCAGCGAGAGTAATGGTTTCGAGCTGACCTTTCTTGTTAACTGATTCCTGGGTTTTACTGATTGGAATCGATAAAAATTCTCCCCATTCATACCAGTCTGATAAAAGTTGCTTTTTTAGAACATTAAATTGCAGGCTGTTGATATCGAATCTATTTAATAATGATTGAATGCTCAGAAAATTCAAATTCAAGTTCTGGTCATCAGCTAGGAGAGATGCCAGTTGTAATTGGGCGGCTAGTTTTTCAGACGGATGGTTATGGCAACAGGTTTGTGGGTCGAACTGTTGGAAAATTTGTACTGCATCTATAACGGTTTCTGGTAAGCCCCAGTCTTCCAAGATGGCCAGGGTTATTTTGTTATGATCGATAGCAAAAGCAATTTGCTCATGTATCAGTAAATTTTCAGAATCGGATTCCAGGCAGTGACTGTATTCAAGAGGGTAAATTTGAGCCAAGGCCAGTCGGCCAATTTCTGATATCAGACCTACTGTAAAAGCCTCTTCAGGTGCAATCGTTCTTTGATGAACTGAAATGGCTTGCATTGCGAGTCCGCGAAGCAATGAAGTTGACCAGAAACTATCATAGTCAAAGGCCTCGCATCTACCCATCCGATTTGAGTCTAATACCGAGAGAGAGAGGGCTAACCTTGACAGGATTTTACTGCCCAATCTGATCACTGCATCTTTAACAGCGATGATGGGTTCTGATCGGCCTGAAAAGGCAGAATTTGCAATTTTAAGTAATTGCCCTGTTAATGCGGGATCAACTTTGACTTGATGCACCAATTCTTCAATCGTGACGTTCGCATTTTGAGTGAGGCGCATGATTTCTTTGGCAACTCCAGAGGGGGAAGGAAGATTGCCGGAAGCTTTGAGTTCTTCAAATATTATATTCATGATTTTGACGAAGTCTGGTTTTTTGATCTTAAAAGGAAAATGCGTTAATTGATTATAATTGAAAAAATCATAAAAACTACAGAGTAAGTAGATTTTTACAAATCATAATGTTTGGCTGGATTTAAATTGGATGCACAGTGGATAGCATTATTATGATTCATTTGTTGATACAGCTCTCATTTTAATGAAATTGGTATTGTTTAAGTAATGGCGATCTATTTATAATATTTCAAAATTGAAAATACAGAATATATTGAGTGAGATTAAGTTGATTTATAGCTTAAGCTTGTGCGTGAATTTGAAGATAAAAATTCGCATATTTAATTTTACAATATCTGAATTACAGTGATTTTATAGCAAGTTATGATTAAGACTATAGCTTTGGATGGTTGCTGAAGGCCTCATAATTAAACCTTTATTAAGGTAAAAAACGTTTTTGCTGCTTGTAAATTAAGAGATGTTTTTGGTTGTACTCAAGTTGGGAAGCTGCCGATTTCAAAATTAAAAACATGTCCAGACTGGAAACAACTATAAATCAAAAATATATTAGAACTTATTATGAACGATATATCTTTATTTTCAATTCAGAATACAAGACAAATAGCTAACCATTTGGCCTTGTTACTGAAAGAAAAATGCCTTATCAGTGCAAGCTTTGGCATGGACAGGCATTCGTACATCACAACTTTGCTTGGGATAAACGAAAGAAATAATACGGTCGTATTAGAATGTGGACCTAAGGAATATTTAAATCAACATGTGCTTAATTCATGTGAGGTGACTTTCAAAACGGAGTTTGAAGGTATAAAAGTTTCATTTACAGGCACAGCACTTAAAAAAATTGCCCATGAAGGTGATTCGGCTTTCGTTATGTCTATTCCGAAAGCGTTTTATTGGGGGCAACGTAGAGGTTATTACCGCGTCAAATCTACACTGTTAAAGCCCGGTTACTGTCAATTGAATGCTAAAGGTAACGAAGTTATTAAGCTTAAAATTTACGATATTAGTCTGACCGGTTTTGCTATGCTTAATGTTTCAAAAGAAATTTCTGATTTTTTGGAACCCGGCAGAATATTTGATCGCTGTAACATTGCTCTTCCTGGCAAAGAGGAAATTTCAACTTCGATTGAGATTTGTAATAAGAGTATTATCAATCCTGATAAAATCCAGAAAATTGGTTGTAAATTTAACAATATATCGAGCAAGGCTGAAGAGGCTATACAACATTATATACAGCAAGTTCAACGAGAAGATTTGAAGAAAAAAATGAACTGATTGGTAAGAAAGAAAACTCATTAGATATTGTATTTTCAATTGCCTAATCTTTTACTGAATGATGTTTCTGGCTTTATGGGTAAGGTATGAGACTGGTCTTCAGTGTGCTTTATTGGCTTTTCGCCAGATATGATAAGTATGTATTTATTCGTTCAAACATTTTATTGGATGTAGAATAGAGAAAATAATAATAAAAATCTCCCGCTATCAATGTCTACTCAAGTTCGAATTGTAAATTCTGGTTTTATAAGAGATTTCTTTAAGCATTTCTTACCCAATTCTCAAGCAGTTGCACTGGCCCTTATTCTGGTAGTCAGTTTTGTGCTTATTTATTCCCTGTCCGATTTGTTAATGCCTGTTTTTGTCTCTATTGTACTGGCCTTTTTGCTGGAAGGATTGATAACTAAGGCTGAAATACTGAAGATGCCGCGTCTGCCAGCTGTATATCTGGTCTTTTCTGTATTTATGGCCTGTCTGGGTTTTCTCCTGTTTTATTTGATGCCGATGGTTTCCCAGCAGGCTGTCGAACTTGTCCAGCATATTCCTGAAATAATTAGTAGAGCCCAAACTGGAATCATGCGGTTACCCGAAATATATCCTAAATGGATTTCGGAAAGTAAAATCCAGCAAATGATGTTTGCCGTTCAGCGGGAATTATTAACCTATGGACAGAATGTTTTATCCATCTCAGCCGCCTCGGTAGTGGGCTTGGTTAGTGTGATGATTTATCTGTTTCTGGTTCCAATGATGGTTTTTTTTCTATTGAAAGACAAACAATTACTGGTGACCTGGTTTTTACAGTTTATGCCTAGAGACCGACATTTGACAGTGCGGGTCTGGGAAGAGGTCGATATGCAGATTGGTAATTATGTGCGTGGCAAGTTTTCAGAAGTTTTTATTTTATGGGCTGTGAGTTATGTAACTTATGCCGCAATGGGTTTGAATTACTCGATGCTGTTAGCTGTTTGTATGGGGTTGTCGGTTATTATTCCTTATGTGGGAGCAACACTGGTTACTTTTCCTGTGTTGGCTGTGGCTTATTTTCAATGGGGATTTGGTGATGATGAGTTTATGTACGTTGTCATCGCCTATTCAATTATTCAGGCTTTAGATGGAGTGGTATTGGTGCCGATATTATTTTCAGAAGCGGTTAATTTACATGCCATCGCCATTATTGTTGCTATATTGTTTTTTGGAGGTTTGTGGGGTTTTTGGGGGGTATTTCTGGCTATTCCACTGGCTACTGTTGTTAAGGCGGTATTGACTGCCTGGCCACGGATAGGCGATAACAATCTGGATGCTAATTGTTAAGAATGTTATTGATAGGGATTGATTTTATTAGTGGTAGTAGGCCAAATATCCTTTAATCCCTATTCTCTGACTGTTCCATCAGTCAGTTTTGGCTATTCTGATTCCTGAATTAACAATGTTGTTTTATCCAGCGCTTTCAGTGCCTGTTTAATTAATACGAGACCTTTATCAGCCCCTGTAGATGCTTCGGCAATCAGTCTTGAACTGAGACATAAACGTAAGGCACTGACTGGTATGTCGTTCCTGATTCCACAAGCGACTGGCTGTCCAAATTGGCAGCGCGTTGAGGCAATATCTGTTTTGAATGGGTCAGGTCTTGCGGTCTTTAGTGTAGTCATAAGTTGTTGATAAACAATTCCAGTTTGTTCGCGGCTTAAAGGTGTTCGTTTGTCTGTTTGGAGATTAAAGAGCAAAAAAGGGAAGATGGTCTGGAGATGATCCCAGTTGCTTGCAGTTGTTAAGGGTTGACGGTCTAGTTCGAGCACAGGCAAGGCTTCGAAATGAGGATCTGAGCTTAGGCGTTGCTTGATTGCCTGTGCAAAATCCTGCATAAACCTTATCACGACTACTTCTGGCACAGCGCGGAATCTTCGTAATTCTTCCAGTGCTACTGCAATACGCAATAATAGGCCAAAATTGTAAGGCTGGTTCTTTAAGTCAGCGTTTTTTTGAAACCGAGATGCTACGCTACCTGGAAGTAGTAATACAGCCGAGAAAGACGGCGCTGTCAGGAATTTTGAACCGGTCAGTGCAACCATAAATTCTTGATCAAGATAAGCACGTAAGGTCGGCAGTCCGATGCGGAACTGGCATGCATCAACCAGTACTTCAACGACGTCCGGATACTGATTATGTAGGGCTATGACGCAGGCCGGGCTTGGCGCAATTAATCCGGTTTTGGACTGGTCAACCAGAATCAGCAGGACGCGCCGCTCTGCTGCAACAGCTTTAGCAACCAGCATCTCTACTTCAGTATCAATATCTGTTAATACTCTGGGAGTTCCATCTTCCAGGCGAATAGCGATTTGTGCTATTTCTACGTTATTTTTTCCGTTGCTGGTGTGTTCGTTTAAAGCCGAAACCACGCCACTACCGGTTTCATTGGCTTCAACCATGATGATCAGTGTCGGTTTCAATGAATTACACCCCGCATACTGGGCGACAAGAGCGTGAGTTTCAGTACCTGACGAGGAAAAGATCAGTTTTAGTTCGGGAAGGTCTGATAGCTCGCATAATTGCAGCCATTCCAAACCAATTTCCTCCATTTTTCGATTATAGACCGTTTCGTAAGGTTCTGCGTCAAGGGCCATTAGTAATTCGGTGCGCAGTTGATTCGCAACGGCATATCCTTGAGCGGAAATAACGGATGCGGTAGACGAACTAAAAGCCAGTAGTGCTGAATCAGGAAACGGTTGGCAGCCATATTTGTTTAATCCGGTAGATGTATTGAGCGCGATACGCTCGTCACCTCCGGTAATCAGAAGTTCCTCCGTGTTGGGGAGGCTGATTGATGAATTATGATTCACAGTAATTAATGGTTGTTCGGTTGCTTTGCATTGAATAGCATTTGGCGAAAGCCCCCGAATACTTTATTCATCTGCGGTTGTTTGTAGGGAAATATGTCGACTGGGTCAATGGCGTGAATAATCATGCAGCTGTCAATTTCGAAAATCAGTAAGTCGCCGTTAGCGGTTTCACCGCAATCAATACCCAGGTAATCGAGGCCTGCACGCTCGTAGATGGTGTGAAAGGCTTTGGCGTGTTTGCAGGCAAACTCATTATCGAAATCTGTCATAAAGCGTTCTTCTTCGGCACGTTTTTCCATACTTTCGGCCATGCCGGCATTCAGGTAATGAATCATCCAGTGTTCTGAGATACCAACATGGCAAACATAGGGTTTTCCGTCAATCAGGACGATGCGGTATTTTCTGAATAAGCCGTCGGGACTGCGATAATCCACAAAACGGGAAACATAAAATTCCTTATTAGGCATGGCTTGCAGATAGCTAGCCAGCGCATTGATATCATCGATTTTATCCAGGTCTTTTCCGGCGTGAGAATCAACGGGGCGGATAATAATCGGAAAATCGCCGTCTTTAAGGTTGTCGGTAAACGATAGCTGTTTGTCAGCAACTTGTTTCAAAACCTGTCGGGCCAAGCGGAGCGTATTGGGTATGATGATTCCCTGTGCCGAATATAGTATGTTGCAGACTTCGTCACGTGAGAGTAGGGCAATACGCTCAGGCTTGTTTAATATCGGACAAGGCCAGGCGCTTAGAGCGATATTTATCGCTTTTAATAGCGGCATGTTTTGATCGGATTGGGCGATGGCAACGAACAGTACATCATGCTTGGGAAGCTCGGTAGGCAAGGGAAGTTCTGGAGTTACATAGACAATATCAAGCGCAACATCCGAGTCCTCCAGCAGAAATTCTACCGGGGTGTTTGCCATTAAATCGCCTGCGCCCATAATCACCAATAGCTTAAGAGCAACCATTTCTGTCGCCATTGGTTGGCTGTATATTTGCTGAATTTTTAGAGCCTGGGCCTGCATGGTCAAGGCCAGATCCCGATTGCCTCGCAATTGCAAAACGGTGGATAAATCCATCAGCGCCTTGCCGCTGGTATCAGTCTCGGCGCGTTCGATTAATTGCGTACCTAATGGGGCAAGGTCTACACCGGAATATGCCATTCGCATCAGCTTGGCCAGGCCGAGTAACGGTTGCTTATGATTAAAGGTGTTCATTATTTATACCTGAGATTGGGCGGCAATTTCACCGTATGCGAGCGTGGCATCAATCAAGGCGTCAATGTCTCGTGAAGTAGTGCGATGATTGACGATAGCGGCACGAATGACTAGCTGGCCGTTGATGGTTGTTGTTGAGGGAGCCGCAATGCCTGATTCCTGTAATGCAATGACCAGTTCGGCATTGATCCTATTGGCATCTATGCTGCGATAGCGAAAGCACACGATATTGAGTGCAACCGGGGCGAGCAGTTCAAGTTTTGGTTCGGCTTCAATTCGCAGCTTTAGATACTGGGCCAGTGCGCAGGTATTTGAAATAACCTGGCCTAATTTTTCGGCGCCATAAACTTTTAGGGTGAACCAGGTTTTTAGCGCCCTGAAACCGCGCGAAAGATCAGGGCCAAAATCACATGGCCAAGGAGAGCCGGCGGCCATTCCTCTGGTCTCACGTTTTAGGTATGCGGCGGGCGAAGAAAAAGTGTCGAGCTGTAACTGGCTGTCGCGCACTAATATAAATCCAGCGTCATAGGGCACTTGCCCCCATTTATGGAAGTCAAAGGCAATTGAGTCGGCTTGCTCGATGCCTTGCAGGTGAGGTGCAATATCAGGGGACAGTATGCCCAATGCGCCGTATGCGCCATCAACATGAAACCAGATTTTTTCTCGCTGGCAAAGATCAGCAAGAGCGTTAAGGTTGTCTATGGCGCCAACGTCTGCACTACCTGCGGTGCCGGCAATAAAAAAAGGAGTCAGTCCGGCATTTTTGTCCTCGGAAATGGCTAATTCGAGTGCTGAAATATCCATTTGAAATTGCTGGTTGACGGGTATTTTTCGTAGTGCTGAGCTCCCGAAACCAGCAATTTCTATGGCTTGGGTCAGGCTAATGTGTGCGCTGATCGAGGTGTAAGCCACTAATTGTTGGTCATTGTTAGTTATGCCTTTTTGGCGAACTTTAACGCCTAGTCTTGCTGTGCGTGCAATTAGCACGGCAAGCAGGTTTGCCATTGAAGTTCCTGTAACAAAAAGGCCGCTGGCAGTTTCGGGGAAATCAAACAAGTCTCGAACCCATTGAACGACTTGACGTTCAACCTCAATCGGTGCCTGATCCCGTCCGCCTAAATTGGCGTTCAAGCCGGCGGATAACATTTCCGCGAGCATTCCGACCGGAGTGCCACCGCCATGTACCCAGCCCATAAAACCAGGGTGGGCGTTGCCTAAGGCGTAGGGAATTACTTTTCCCATAAAGATATTGTGCGCGGCTGCCAAGTCTGTCTGGTCGAGATCAAGGGGCTGTTGGAATGATTGTCGGATGGCGTCTGGCATGGGTTGCCAGACGGGGTTGTCGCGTTGGTGTTCAAGATAATCAATCATGTCGTCCAGCATTTTATGGCCTTGCCTGCGAAAGGCATTCCAGTCTGAGGGATCCAGTGTGTCTTCAGAGGTTTCCAGCATGGTGATTGAATTCGGTTGGGTGCGGTAGTAATGGAAAATAAAATTTCTTATCTATGTAAAATAATTTCCAATACCAGTTTGCTGCCAAAGTAAGCGAGCAGCAACAGAAAAAAACCGGATAAAGTCCAGTGGACTGCGGTCTTTCCGCGCCAGCCATAACGGAGCCTTCCTATTAATAGGCTGGAGAATATAATCCAAGCTATAAGAGATAAGACGGTTTTATGGACTAAATGCTGGGTGAATAGGTCTTCAATAAAGATAAAGCCACTAATCAAAGAAATGGTTAGAAAAAAAAGTCCGGCGCCTAGCATTTCAAACAGTAAGGTTTCCATGGTTTGTAGTGGCGGCAAGGACTGGATAAAGCGTTTTGGTGGGTGGCTTTTAAGTTGCTGATCTTGGATGGCAAGTAATACAGCTTGAAGTGCGGCGATGTTCAAAAGGCTAAAGGCGATAATTGAAGTTAATATGTGTGTGCTCATTTGCCAGTTGTGCGTGAGGAGCAGGTGTGGTTTTTCAGGAAGATTAAGTTCTAGTGCGAGCATGGTCGCAGCGATAGGGAAAATGACGATACCCAGTTTTTCCACCGGTTTATTAAGAGTTGCAATTAATAGTAACAAAGCGACAATCAATGATACGAGAGCTGCGGTACTGATAAAGCTAAAGTTAAAACTGTCGTTTTTTTCGAAGCCAATGGCGATATAGGTGATATGTGTAAAAACGGCTATCCACGCCAGATATAGTGGGGATCTGGGCCTTTTATTTTGTTGTGTACTACGAGCCATAAGCAGTGTGCTTATCACGTAAGAACATATTGAAAGATTGGCGAGTATGGTGTTCATTGCAGTCGTTTAAGTTGGTTTTGATCAATAGATAACACCAAATATCGGCGTGGACTATTGTCTTTAAAAATGCCAGATTACGATTTCATGGCTCCAAATCCCTTCTGTTTAATGCAAAGGCCTTAAAGGCTATGTTAATATATCAGGCTAAATAGTCCTAACGCATTTGTGTTAGTGAGTGATTTCCTTGAAGATTTAATAAAGATACTGATATGTTTGATAATTTAACCGATCGATTAAGTAGCACGCTTAAAAAAATTAAGGGCCAGGGGCGCTTGACTGAGGACAACATCAAAGATACCTTGCGCGAAGTTCGTATGGCTCTTCTTGAGGCTGATGTTGCTTTGTCGGTGGTTACGGACTTTATAGAACGTATCAGGGTAGGTGCATTGGGCCAAGAGGTTCAGTCCAGTCTTAGTCCGGGGCAATCTCTGATTAAACTGGTTCAGGCCGAGTTGGTTGCCGTGATGGGTGATGCCAACGAAAAACTTAATCTTAATGCGGTTCCTCCGGCGATTATCTTGATGGCTGGTCTTCAAGGAGCGGGTAAGACCACTACAGTAGCCAAATTAGGTCGCTGGCTTAAAGAAAATCAAAAGAAAAAAGTCGGAGTGGTTAGTACTGACGTTTATCGTCCTGCAGCGATTAAGCAGTTACAGGTATTGGCAAATGAGCTTTCTTTGGACTTTTTTGAAAGTGATATAACGCAAAATCCAATAGATATAGCAAAAAATGCAATAGATGCGGGCAAGAGAAAGTTTCTTGATGTCATTATTGTTGATACGGCAGGTCGTCTGCATGTCGATGATGAAATGATGGGTGAGATTAAGGCGCTGCATGCAGCAATCAATCCAATTGAAACTTTGTTTGTTGTCGATAGTATGACTGGCCAAGATGCAGCCATTACCGCAAAAGCGTTTAACGACGCCTTGCCGCTGACCGGGGTTATTTTGACCAAGGCTGATGGTGATGCCCGTGGAGGTGCTGCGTTATCTATACGCCATATTACTGGCAAGCCGATTAAGTTTATCGGTATGGGTGAAAAGACTGATGCATTGGAGCCCTTCTATCCTGACCGTATCGCTTCCCGTATTTTGGGTATGGGTGATATGCTTGGATTGATTGAAGAGATTGAGCAAAAGGTCGATAAGGAAAAAGCTGAAAAGCTTGTTAAAAAGTTGCAAAAAGGCAAGGCTTTTGATCTGGAAGATTTCCGTGAGCAATTGCAGCAAATGCAGGATATGGGGGGCGTGGGTTCGATGCTTGATAAATTGCCGGGCATGAATGAAATTCCCCAAGAAATGAAGGATAAGGTTAATAGCAAGGAGTTATCGCGGCAGATCGGCGTGATTAATTCAATGACCATGAAGGAAAGACGCTACCCTGATTTGATTAAAGGTAGTCGGAAAAAGCGTATTGCAGAGGGTTGTGGCCAGCAGTTGTCGGATGTTAATCGTATTTTGAAGCAGTTCATGATGATGCAAAAAATGATGAAACGTTTCAAAGCCGGTAATATGGCGAATATGATGCGCGGCATAAAAAATAATGTTCGCGGCATGGGTATGAGGCGGTAGTTTTGTCGTATTAGTGACAACTTATTTTGCTGATAAAGTAAGTGAATGTAATAGCTCGTGTGTTGTTCTTTACTTATAGGCAAAATCAAGTAAAATAGTTGGATTAACAGTGAATAAATTTTTTTGAGGAATTTAGATGGTAACCATTCGTCTTTCTAGAGGTGGCGCGAAAAATCGTCCTTTCTATCATGTTGTTGTAACCGATAGTAGAAGCGGTCGTGACGGTCGTTATATTGAGCGTCTGGGTTTTTTTAATCCATTGGCGCGTGGCAATGAAGAAAAATTACGTTTAGATTGTGAGCGAGTTGATTATTGGAAAGCCAATGGTGCTCAACCTTCAGATCGCGTAGTAAAATTGATTAAAGACGCACGTAAAGCAGCGGCATAAAATCAGTTGTCAGAGTGTCATGTAAGCGTTGGCAAGATTTCTGGCGTTTTTGGTATAAAGGGATGGGTTAAGGTATTTTCCTTTACTGATCCAAGGGAAAATATTTTAACTTATTCTCCCTGGTTGCTAAAAAGAAACGACGAAACAAAGACGGTTACTATCGTTGATGGTCAGTTGCAGGGTAAGACAATTGTTGCCCAGTTGGCAGATATTAATGACAGGGATCAAGCAGAAAGTCTGATGGGATGGGATGTTTATATCCTTAAAAATCAACTGCCAAAAGCTCGTAAGGGTGAATATTACTGGTCTGATCTGATTGGACTGAGCGTTGAGACTATCGATAATGTGAACTTAGGTTTGGTTGATGGTCTTCTTGAAACCGGGGCAAATGATGTGCTTATTGTCCAGGGCGATAGAGAACGAGTAATTCCGTTTTTACAGGGACAAACAATTATTAATGTTGATTTGGAAGCCGGCAAGATTATTGTCGACTGGGATCCTGAGTTTTAATTATTGGTATGCGGTTTGGTGTTGTAACATTATTTCCAGAAATGGTCGTTGCAGCTGCGGCTTTTGGCGTAACCGGCAGGGCAATAGAACGTAATATCGTCAGTTTGTCGGCATGGAATCCCAGGGATTATACAGTCGACAGGCACAGAACAGTTGATGATCGACCTTACGGTGGCGGTCCTGGCATGTTGATGAAGTATCAGCCATTACATGATGCAGTAAATGCCGCAAAAAATGGGGGGGCTGATTTAGCTAAAGTAGTTTATTTAAGCCCTCAAGGTAAGCCAATAACACAAGCTTTACTGGCCGATGCAAGCCAGGTATCGCATTTGATTTTGGTTGCCGGTCGCTATGAAGGCATTGATGAGCGTTTTGTCGAGCTAGATTGTGACGATGAATGGTCTATCGGTGACTATGTTATCAGTGGCGGTGAGCTTGCTGCCTTAGTGGTGATTGATGCGGTAACGCGTTTATTGCCCGGTGTGCTTGGTGATGAAGATTCAGCCCAGCAAGACTCTCATAGCGACGGTTTACTGGATTGCCCGCATTTTACCAGGCCGGAACAAATTGCAGGACGATTGGTCCCTGAAGTTTTGATGGGGGGTAATCACAAGGATATAGAGCGCTGGCGAATGAAACAGGCTTTAGGTCGAACCTGGCAGAGGCGACCGGATTTATTGAAAAAAAAGAATTTGAGTGCAGAGCAGGAAAAATTGCTCAGAGAATTTATTGTGGAGTTGGTTTAAATTAAGGTGTGGTAATGAGCAATATTATTGATGAATTGGAAGCAGAACAGCTGAAACAGATTCCTGACTTTGGTCCAGGTGATACGGTTGTTGTACAAGTTAAGGTAAAAGAAGGCGAGCGTGAAAGAATTCAGGCTTTTGAAGGTATTGTGATTGCAAAACGTAATCGCGGTTTAAACTCGGCTTTTACAGTAAGAAAAATTTCACACGGTACAGGTGTTGAGCGTGTTTTTCAAACTCATAGCCCTATCATTAGCGAGATTAATGTTAAGCGTCGTGGCGATGTTCGTCGTGCCAAGCTGTATTACTTGCGTGACTTGACTGGTAAAGCGGCCCGTATTAAAGAAAAACTTTAATTAAGCTGGATTACACGATCTAAAAAGGCAGCTTTTGAGCTGCCTTTTTTTTATGGAAAATAGTCCGATTGACTTGTTTTAGATAATAAATACAGTGATTCAGGAGTAGTGTTATGCCATTTAATATTCAGTGGGTAGAAAATGTGTTGGGAGATATTGACTTTAAAAGTCTTCAGACACCTGCCGGTCAACTTATGTTGCATAATCAGAATGGCGTAATTGTTCAAACAGATTGGTTGCCAAGTCGCAGAGTAAATCTATTGGCTGACAATGAGTTAAATCAGTATTGGCTGAATCCGGATAAAATCATAAAAATAAGGCTGTTAAAACAGGGTACACCATTCAGAAATAAG
>CANNLO010000006.1 GCA_947505055.1 Methylococcaceae bacterium
ATCAGGATCTCAACATCTCCTTCAGCGACCAATTTGCTCTTAGCACCGATAATTACAAATACCAGCGCAATAACAAAAGCCGTGAAAATAATGATCCCTAATAGAATTTCCAGCATTACGCAATTCCTTAAAGTTGGATTCCAGAGAAAGCCATGAAGCCAAGCGACATCAGACCCGCAGTAATAAATGTAATACCCAGTCCTTGTAAACCGGCAGGAATATCACTGTATTTCAGTTTTTCGCGTACACCGGCCATAACCGTAATAGCCAATGCCCAACCCAGACCACTGCCAACTCCATAAGTGACACTTTCGCCGAAATTATAGTCACGCTCAATCATAAATAAACTACCACCAAGAATCGCGCAGTTTACAGTGATTAAAGGCAAGAACACGCCCAAGGCAAAATACAAAGCAGGAAAGAATTTGTCTAAAATCATTTCCAGAATTTGCACCAAGGCAGCAATCATGCCGATACAGCTTAATAACGCCAAAAAGCTTAAATCAACACCGGTTATGCCTAACCAAGACAAGGCATCTTCTTTTAACAACGCATGATAAACAACATTATTGGCTGGAACAGTAATCGCCTGCACCACCATTACTGCAATACCCAAACCCATAGCCGTTGAGATTTTCTTGGAAACCGCGATGAATGTACACATCCCCAAGAAAAACGACAACGCAAGGTTCTCAATAAAGACAGCCTTAACAAATAAACTGATATAAGCTTCCATTAGTGATGCCCTCCTTCACCATGAGAAATCGACATAATCTTAAATTCTACTTTTTCAGTTTGCTCAGGCTTCCATTGACGGACCGCCCAGATAATCAAACCAATAATAAAGAATGCACTCGGCGGCAGTAACATCAGGCCATTTGGATCATACCAACCACCATCTTTAGTCAGCTTGAACACTTCCATGCCCAACAATTTACCGGAACCCAGAGTTTCTCTAAAAAACGCAACGATGATCAAAATCAAGCTATATCCCAGACCGTTACCGATCCCGTCCATGAAACTTTCCAAAGGCGGATTTTTCATCGCATAACCTTCAGCACGTCCCATTACGATACAGTTAGTAATGATCAAGCCAACAAATACTGATAATTGTTTACTCACATCGTAAGCAAAAGCTTTAAGCAACTGATCAACCACGATCACTAATGATGCAATAATCGTCATTTGTACAATAATCCGGATACTGCTAGGAATATGGTTTCTGATCGCACTAATCGCTGCGCTTGAAAACGCCGTCACCAAAGTCAAAGCCAGCGCCATAATCAGCGAAGTCGACATTTGTGAAGTTACCGCTAACGCTGAACAAATTCCTAAAACCTGCAAAGTAATAGGATTGTCATTAACCAGCGGAGCAACTAATACTTTTTTTGTTTCATCATTTAATACTGCAGTTACTGCACTCATGACTTAACTCCTTTAACTGTTCTTACTTTAGCTAAATACGGGGAAAAACCTTCTTTACTCATCCAGTATCTGACTAGATTAGTCACACCGGTACTGGTTAAAGATGCCCCTGCCAAACCATCAACCTGATATTGAGAACCCGGCTTGGAATTATCAACCACGCCTTTAATCAGACTTAACGCAGGCTCGCCCATTTCAGCACTTTCAATCAAACCCTTTTCTGCTGAAGGCTGATCGCTTTCCGCATAGACTTTTTTGCCTTTCCAAAGCTCACGCCATTTTGGATTAACGACTTCGCCACCGAGTCCAGGAGTTTCCTGCTGATCATAAAAATTGATACTTTGAACAGTTTGCCCGTCAGCATCCAGAGACAAGAATCCATAAAGCGTCGACCATAAACCATAACCGTTTATAGGCAAAATAATAGACTTGATCTCACCCGATTCTTTAACTAAAAACACTTTGGCATATTTAGCTTTTATCCGGATGTGCGCAATATCCTTATCTTTAGGAATGGCAACACTTAAAGCAGGATCTTTAGCGGCTTTACGTTGATCGTATTCACCAACATTCATATCCTCAACATAGTCACCCGTTTCAAGGTTGACGATTTTGGCTTCAATTTTTTCTTTAAACGCCGAGTCAATATCTTTGCCATCTTCAAGCAAACCAGCCACATCAAGAATATTTTTCTTCATGTCTAGTTCTTTGTTATGAACTTGCATAGACTTCAAGGCAACTGCCGAAAATGAAACCAGAACCGCGCAAACCAGACACAGCGCGACCGCGATAGCGATAGTCTTTTCCAGACTATCGTTGCCCATAGCCAGCACTTTTTCACAGTAAACTTTAAACTTTTGGAATTTCTCGCACTTCTCGAGCGCCTCACACATTTTATTCATTTGCTGGCACTTAAGCATGACGTTTCATCCTTCTACTAATATTGGCCTGAATGACAAAATAGTCGATCGTAGGCGCAAACATATTGGAAAACAAAATTGCCAGCATAATACCTTCTGGAAATGCCGGATTAACAACCCTGATTAAGACCGTCATACCACCAACTAATGCACCATACACCCAACGTCCGGTATCGGTCATTGCCGCACTGACCGGATCGGTCGCCATGTAAACCATGCCAAACGCAAAGCCGCCCATGGTCAAATGCCAGTACCAAGGTAATGCAAACATTTGATTGGTATCGCTGCCGATAAAATTAAACAGCAAAGATGTCGCTACCATGCCGGCAAAAACACCACCCATGATGCGATAAGAAGCTACTTTGGTGTACAACAGAAAAGCCGCACCAATCAAAATAGCCAAGGTTGACGTTTCACCAAGACAACCCGGCTCAAACCCAAAAAAGGTTTGTAACCAACTGTAATGTGCAGAGTAAATCGCTTCAAGACCGCCATTTGCAGCCAAACCCAAAGGCGTTGCCGCTGTATAACCGTCAACTGCAACCCAAACCGAATCACCGGAAATAGACGCAGGGTAAGCGAAGTATAAAAACGCACGCCCGGTCAATGCAGGATTCAAAAAGTTTTTACCTGTTCCGCCGAAGACTTCCTTACCGATAACAATACCGAAGGAAATACCCAGAGCCACCTGCCACAAAGGCATATCGGGCGGCATAATCAAGGTGTACAACATTGACGATACCAAAAAGCCTTCATTGACTTCATGTCCACGAACGGTAGCGAACAATACTTCCCATACACCACCAACAGCCAGCGTGACGATATAAATGGGCAGGAAGTACAAAGCGCCGTGAACCATATTGGAAAATGGGTTCATGGTGCTGTAACCGAAGATCATCATCGGAATACTGCGCCAGCCTGGAGCTTGCTCCATACCCATGGCAGCCATCGCCAAATTTGCTTGATACCCCGTATTATACAAGGCCATCAAAATACAAAAAAACGTTGCGATAACCACAAAAGTCATGGTTCGTTTCAGGTCATTGCCATCACGAACATGCGTTGTGCCACGCGTGACATCAGCCGGTGTATAGATAAAAGTATCTACCATCTCATAGAGACCGTAATACTTCTCGAGCCGACCACCTTTGGTGAAATTCGGTTCTATGCTATCTAAAAAATCTCTAGGCGACATTATCCTTCCTTCTCAATTTTAGTTAAATTTGCTCTCAAAACAGGACCGAAGTCATGCTTGCCTGGATCCACAAACGTAAACAAGGACAAATCTTCCTCATCAAGTTCCAAACAACCCAATAATTGTGCCTGATCAGAGTCCCCAACAATCAAAGCTTTAAGCAATGGTGTTGGCAAAATATCCAACGGCATTACTGCTTCATAAACGCCAACAGGAACAATAGCCCTGTTACTGCCGTTTTTATCGGTTGTTAATGGGAATTTACGATTAACTTTGCGATCAACGCTGGAGGTATAAACATTCAGTGCCGAATATTTGTCTTTACCTGGAACTATCCAGCCAAAAAACTCTCGGGCACGACCTTCTTCCAACACTGAAATCTGATTGTTGTAACAGCCCAAAAATGCCGCCCAATCTGCTGCCAGATGACCATACAATACCGACCCGGCAATGACGCGATTTTCAACGTCGGCCAATTGACCCGCTACCAAATCAGATGTATTCGCGCCAACACGCGTACGAATCAATCTTGGATCAGATACAGTCGGCCCAGCCAAAGCAACAACGCGTTCAACATTCAGTTTACCCGTAGTAAATAAGGCACCGATGGCGATAACTGCCTGATAATCCAGATGCCAGACGAATTTATCAATACTGACTGGATCAAGTAAATGAATATGGGTGCCAGGCAAACCGGCAGGATGTGGGCCGCCAAACTCAGCAACAGTAACTGGCGCATCACCGGTTGCAATAGTTGCACCGGTTGCTTTACAAACGTAAGTTTTACCATCCGTAAGCTTTGCAATAATTGCCAGACCACAAGCAAATTCTTCTGCACGCTCTTTAATAATAACGGCAGGATTAGCCGCTAAAGGACTAGTATCTATTGCAGTTACAAAAATAGAACGGGGTTTGCTGTCAACAGCAGGAATTTTTCCGTAAGGACGAACACGCAGTGAAGTCCATAAACCGGAGACCAGCAAATTTTGTTTAACCTGCTCGGCCGACAAATCTTTCAAATCGGCAGCCTTGTATTTTGTAAAAGTTTCCTGTGCCGAGCCTTTCAACTCAACAACAACAGATTGCAAAACACGCTTGGCACCGCGATTAATTGATTTAACAACACCCGCGCCAGGAGAAGTAAAAACAACGCCAGGATTTTTCTTGTCAGAAAAAAGAACCTGGCCAAGTTTGACCGAATCTCCTTCACTGACCATCATGGTAGGCTTCATGCCTACATAATCCATCCCCAGAATAGCAACAGTTGTAACCTTATTGCCATCCTCAATTACCTGCCTGGGCTCCCCTATAATAGGTAGATCCAAACCTTTTTTAATACTAAATTGCATAGTGTGAGCCTGCTCTCCAACCAAGATTCTTTGATCCCATCCTTTCATTTCAAGTAAATAAAACAAGAGGCGCATTAAGACGTAAAACGTTGGCATTAAAACACAAAAGCGAGGCATTCTCAACTGAGATCGATGGCGAGGTGCTTTGTCCTAGACAGAACTCAGTATCAGGTATAAATTAAGCGGATAGAATTATTCAAGTATTTTATTTTTTGCGATTTATCCATCTAACTAAATTTCAACCATTCATCTGCAGCATAACTGCCGCACCAACTGAGCAATGTGCAATGACAAAAAAAACCATGACGACTGACTCAAGGCGCCAGCTTACGCAATCCAAGCCCTTTCCAATTGTTGGCTTAGGCGCATCGGCCGGTGGACTTGAAGCGTTCGAGCAATTTTTCAGAAATACACCAGCCAATACAGGCATGGCTTTTGTTTTAGTTTCACATCTTGACCCCAGTCACGCCAGCATACTTACTGAAATCCTGCAACGCACCACATCCATGCAGGTGGTTGAAGCCCAAGATCAAATGTCCATTGCTCCAAACTGTGTCTACGTCATTCCACCCAACCGAGACATGACTATTTTTCATGGCATTTTGCAACTTAGCATACCGGCCATGCCCCACGGGCAGCGCATGCCAATAGATGCTTTCCTGCGCTCACTTGCTGAAGACCAGCAAGAAAACACAATTGGCATTATTCTGTCTGGTACCGGCACTGACGGCACACTCGGTTTACGAGCCATTTTGGGTGCAGGCGGCATCACCTTGGCCCAGGAACCGAGTAGCGCAAGATTCGATGGCATGCCTACCAGCGCCATACAAGCCGGCTATGTCAGTCATGTTTTACCCGCAGAAAAAATGTCAGAGATACTGCTCTCAGACGTTCATACTCTGACCCAACAACCCACCATGCCGGTCATCCCCTTAAGTGGCATCAATCGTATCCTCATGCAATTACGCAGCAGTACCGGTCACGACTTTTCACTCTACAAAAAATCCACTATTACCCGGCGCATTCAAAGGCGCATGACGCAAAACAACATTGAAGACACCGAAAGCTATGCGCTGTTTCTGAAAGAACATCCAGTTGAAGTTTCTTCCTTATTCAAGGAACTACTCATTAACGTCACAAACTTCTTTCGCGACCCTGAAGCGTTTATGACGCTAAAAAACGACATTTTGCCAGCACTGCTGGCCAATAAACCTGACGACTACACTTTTCGTGTTTGGATAGCCGGTTGTGCCACGGGTGAAGAAGCTTATTCGCTTGCAATTGTGCTACGCGAATTAATGGATGAGCATAATTACGATTTTAAAGCCCAGCTTTACAGTACCGATCTTGCCGAAGACGCTATCAGTACTGCCCGCTCCGGTTTTTATCCACCCAACATTACCCTGGATATTACCCCGGAACGGTTGCGCCGCTTCTTTATCAAGGAAGATGGCGGTTTTCGGGTGAAAAAAGAAATTCGTGAAATGGTAATATTTGCTACACAGAACGTTATTAAAGACCCTCCTTTCACTAAACTCGATCTGCTGAGTTGCCGCAATTTGATGATTTATCTCGAGCCTGAACTTCAAAACCGCCTGATTCCCGCTTTTCATTATGCGCTTAAGCCGGGTGGGGTTCTTTTTCTGTCACCGTCTGAAAGTATTGGCAGTCATACAGAACTTTTTGCGCCACTTAACCGCAAATGGAAGCTTTATCGGTCGACCCCATCAATCAACTCAACGCGTGCTGTTTTAAATAACGCATTAAGCTGGACGCCACAACCAGCTCATAAAACTTCAGATGAAGTCATCGCATCCTCAAAAGAAACCAATATTGCCGAACTAACCCGGCGAACGCTATTGCAACTTTACGCGCCTGCTTCAATTGTAACTGATCACAAAGGTCACATCCTTTACGTCTATGGTGAAACAGGAAAATATCTGCGACCCGCACCCGGCCAAGCGTCGCTTAACATGGTCGATATGGCCAAAGAAGGTCTGCAAACGGAACTGCGCTATGCGATTCAGTCAGTCGGCTCAGCCATGCCAATGCTTAACCGCGAAGTTTCCATCAAAACTAACGGTGATTTTCATCCGGTATCACTCACTGTAAGAACGCTTTCAAATCCGAATAACCAATCCCATCTGCTACTGGTCAGCTTTCAAGAGTTAACTACACTCATACCAAATAAGCCATTGCGACCCACCCGCTCTTCAAAACCTGAACAGATAAACCAAACTGAAGAGCTTAAAATCGAACTGGCCTATACCAAAGAAAATCTCCAGGCCACTATCGAGGAACAGCTCGCATCAAACGAAGAGCTTAAATGCACCAATGAAGAAATGCAATCTACTAACGAAGAACTGCAATCAACTAACGAAGAACTGGAGACATCCAAAGAAGAGTTACAATCGATTAATGAAGAATTGGTCACTGTAAACTCAGAGCTACAAGCCAAAATCATTCAATTGGCTGATATGCAAAATGACATGAAGAATCTGCTCGACAACATCCACATCGGCACAATCTTCCTTGATCAACAACTTATCATCAGGCGTTTTACAAGAGACGCAACTCAGATTTACCGTCTGGTTGCCTCGGATGTTGGGCGCGCATTAAGCGACATCAAACCTGAACTGGAAGGCGAAGATTTATTGGACGCTGCAAATTCGGTACTTGACAACCTGATCCCCATAGAACGCGAAGTTAAAACGGCAAGCGGTAATTTTTATATTGCCCGAATCCAGCCTTACCGAACCTTGGAAAACATGATCGATGGCGTAGTTATGACCTTTACCAATGTCACAGAACATACCAAATCAATCGCCTTACAAGATTCGAGACTATTGGCTGAAAACATCGTCAATACGGTGCGAGAACCACTTTTGATCCTCAATGAGGCATTACTGATCGTCACTGCCAATCGCTCATTTTATGATTTTTTTAAAGTCACTGAGGATCAAACACAAGGAAGACCAGTTTATGAACTGGGTAACGGGCAATGGAACATTAAAGCCCTGCATGACTTATTAAAAGTGGCTTTAGCAGACAACCAGACTTTTGATAACTTTCTGGTGGAATATGATTTTCCTTATATCGGCCATCGAAAATTGCTGCTAAACGCCAGAAATATTATCAACAACAATCACTTATCGGAATCGAAACTCATATTACTGGCAATGAATGAAGTCAGCTAAAAATCATAAAACCGCAGGATGCTTTTAACTCCAATCCGTAATATCTGGAGTTAAAAGACACTATGCATATTTATTACAGATGACCTCTAGAACGGTTAAGTGCACCTGATAGTTAATTTGTAAATAATTTTATTTCTGTAACATTATAATTTTATTATAAATGCAACATTAAATTATCCAAAATAAAGTATAAGCATAGCAGCGATATCATCATCAGCCTCATATAAATAAGAGGTTGGAATTTTTAAAACAGCTGCTAGACGCTTAGCCATATTAAAGTCAGGCGCATGCTTGCCCTTTTCATGCTGATTGATTCTAGCGCTGGAAGAAAACTCATCAATTCCAGCCAAAATACCTAATTTTTTTTGCGAAACTCCTATTCTTTTCCTGGCCTCTTTCAGTCTTTGTGGAAAGGGCAAAAGAATATCCTCTGATACGTCCATTTAAAGTGCTCAATAAAAAAAATAAGAGATTCTTAGTTTTTTAGGTGAAATAATACTCAGGAATCCTTAGTATTTTTCTGTGCATATTTATTCGCTATGTAATCAGGCAGTTACAGAAATAAGCTACAAATAGGTCTATCAATAAGATTCAATATTTAAAAAAACTTCCGGTTTATTAAGCATTGCTTGCATTCTCCCTTTTACACCTATTTTAATGTCTACTATTTTTTTAATTTGTCTAAAAAAGCATCACTATCAATAAGCTGATCACTATTATAAAACGGCATATGAAATTCTTTATCATATGTAGGGGTTTTAATGCAAGGGACTCCAAAGTAGCGACTTTTAAAACAATTCTTATAATTACCTATTCTCTAGTTTTCAATCGTTTGTTTCGAGCTTTGTAGCGCCATTCCTCTTGGTATTTTATGTTTTGACTTACTCTCCACTTCGTCGGCTAAGCAAAGTACGGCTAATCCATATTAATCCATATAATGATGAGCAAATTTTCTCAAAATCGTTCACAGTTGAATTCTGGTAACTATGAAATATTTTTTTATATTCCCCTCTTCTTAACCAAGTACCAATAAGCTGTATGACAGCAACTTCAATACCAAGCGCTCCAGCGCTATTTATAGATGATGGTAATCTGAGCTTATATTGTTTATTTAATAATAAGTCTTTATATTTTCTTCTATGCTTTCTAGGGATTCTTTGCGATAAATGACTAACGATTTATAATTATCGCTCATATAAACCACCAATATTATGGTGATTATTTTTCGATATCTTCATCTTAGAATTTTGTAAGTTAATATGTAATGATACATCAACATTGCTCTCAATTATTACGAATATCGTTATGAATTCACGTCAATATTTAACGTTAAAAAATAATTATGCACGATGCATTGCAACTATAATATAAGTTTTATCACATCAATTTCCTTCTCTTCGACTTGCCTCTGTTTTAACAACTAATAGAATATGCAGTGCTGATATTCGTTACTACGGCTGTTCATTCGTAGATCCCAAGCTTTTAGCTAGGGTCGCTAAAGGCAAAAACAGGTTATTCAATTGTTCAGGCAATGAGATAAAGTCAAATTGATTGTAATAAGCTTTTGCCTGTTCATGTTTTGCATCGACAAAAAGACCTGCAATGCCCATTTTGTAAGAAACATTTAAGGTTTTTTGCATGGCATCAATCAGCAATATTTCCCCATATCCTTTTCTTTGTTGATCCTGTGCAACGGCTAATTTTGCAAGTTTGGCAGCAGGAATCCTGTTAGGGTATTTATTTTTCCATTGATGGGGAATGTCATCTGCCAAGACTTCACAAACCACAAGACTCATGTAGGCAATAATATCGGCTGGGTATTCTGTATCTATTAAGACAAAGGTTTTAGAGAGTCCTTTCTCCATATGCTGACGTGCTATTTTTTGTAGAAAATGATTTAACGCTTTATTACCACAATCAAACTCAGTTCTTTTATGTACTTTAGAAAGTGTTTCAATGGTTAAAGTCGAGATCACTTGATATGAGCTCTGTAATTATTAACGGCGTTAAGTAGCCTTGCATTGGGTTCAGGTGGATTTTCTAATACATCAAAGAAAAACAAAGCATCTTTTTTACTTAGGTGGATCAATTTATCTTTTTCAATAATATTTTCAGCTTTCTCAAGTGCTGCTTGTACTAAAAACTGATTCAATGTCGCTCCCGTTAAGTCAGCAGCAGCTATCAGTGTTTCTTTGATTTGTTCGCTTACTCTGGCGGTAATACGTTCACTGCTGATAACGGTCATGGCATTTTCCTGTTTGGTGACATAATGGCACCATAAATTAAAGTATACCGGATTGTCAATCTTAATTTTTTTATGGGTCAGGCAACAACTAATGGCCGCTCAGAATATCCTTCAGCATTTGTTGCTCAACTTCCCCCAACCACGTTTTTATATCGGTTTCCGACGTTAAAGTTCTGCGTGGTAATTTAACCTGCTGCACTTTGGGTTCTAACAATTTGGCTGCATCCAGGGATGCTGTGCGCCCCGCAAACCAAGATGATAAAGTATCAAAAAAATCAACCTATTCCTAACTCTGACTGACTTGCCTGTCAATGGATTATGTTCGAAATCAGGTCTGAACAATTCAAAAATCAAGGTAATTTGATCTTTATCCAAACATTCCTTACCACCTTCAGCATTGCGGTTCTTTTTTACTGGTCTTCGGGTTTTAATTCCTTTTTCCATTTTTCCGAGTTGAAGTACGACTAACCGATCCTTACTATTCACACGAAATTGCTCGGCTAACCATTTAGTGTATTGAGCAACAACGGTAAGTCTTACGTATTCGGTTTGAGAGCTAACCTTCTCATCAAATTCACGCAGTTCAAAAAGGTTAAATATTCCGTTACTGTCCTCTTTAGTTTGGGAGCGGAATTTGATCTGACAAAAATCTCTGATGGCATCAAGTTCATGTTCCTGAAATAATTCGGCTTTTTGAAACCGCTCTTCCATGTACCGTAACAAAACAGAAATCCCACTTAAAGCAGACTCCATAGTAGAATAAGACAACGATCTATTGAGAACTTGAGTAGTAACGAACAAATTAGGATAGAACAATGGCAAGCCAGAATAGCCATCTACCAGCAAACAATATCGTTCCCCCGACTCCATCACAAATGATTTTATAATGTTCTCCATCAGTTCTATACATCCCATAAACTTTACATAATTATCATGGCGTCACATAACATAAAAACCTCAAATATAAACTTTACACTAATTTTTACCCTAAAAACAAAAAAGCCCTTTGTTACAAGGGCTTTAGGCTTTTCATTACAAACTATCTCTCAGGTGTCCTTCAGAACGGGATGTCATCATCAAAATCATCATAATTTGGCGGTGGCGGTGGCATAGAGCCAGCACTATTTTGAGGGACTGCTGATTTGGATTGATTGAACGATTTTGTCGACGGCGGTTCGGCATACTCACCGCCAAACTCCGAGGTACCGCCGCTACGGCTATCCAACATATTCATATTTTCGGCGACTATTTCAGTGCTATAACGATCCTGGCCGTCCTGACCCTGCCATTTTTGAGTGCGAATACGTCCTTCGATATACGCCTGACTGCCTTTTTTTAAATACTCGCCGGCAATTTCAGCCAAACGATTAAAAAACACCACCCGATGCCATTCGGTTTCTTCTTTGCGCTCACCGGTCTGTTTATCTTTCCAGCGTCGGGAAGTGGCAAGACGAATAGTCGTAACCGCTGCACCACTCGGCAAAAAACGCGCCTCTGGATCGGCACCCAATCTTCCTATTAACATCACTTTATTCAACATCTATATCTCCTGTCATTTAAGTCTGTTCAATGACAATACTATTTGTCATTTTGTATTCTTGAGGTCTACCTAGTGTTTAGGGATGACGCCTATAAACAGCAATATTATGCATTTGTTATAAGATACAACAACAGTTTTTTAGTTGGCACGTTTAGCCAAAAATGATATCAGGCAATTTTAATATGACAATTCCGGATTTATTCAACTTCCAGTTTGACTCGCCGAATATATCTGTAAAATGCTTTAGCTTGTAAATCATACAAACGACTCCAAGTATCCGACGGCACTACCGCATTGTAACTTTTAATTTTAATTATTTTATAGAGTTTGAAGGCTTGATAGGTTAAATCTTGAGGACTCATAGTGACAATCTTCCATTTTTGTTAAAAATTTTAATTTCGTCGCTTATGCTATATTAAAAAATCAATTAACGGTATATCGTAAAATACTTAGATCATCACAAACTTTGCCTTACTTACAATAACTACCGCCACCCAATAAAACTCCAAAACCCTTGATTTAAAACCATATCTACAGATTAAAATATTTATTCGACAGGAACTCCATCCTTGAAATAAATCACACCAATTTGAATTCCGTTCTCATCCCACATGGTAACCGGTCCATTCTTTTTTCCGTCTTTATAAATTATCTCAATATACTTTTTATCTTTACGGCCAATAGCTGATGAACCATTTTGTTTGTTTTCATTTGAAATCTCTTTACCTGTATTAGCATAATATTCATAGTGCGTCCCGGTAAAAGGTTTAACTTGATTAGGTAAATAGGCAATATCGTTTCTAATCTCCAAGTCTTCAGCTGTAACAATGTCCTTAAGCTTTACATCTTTAGAAGCTCGCTTTTCAGTTGCACTTTTTAATTTTATTTTTTTGCGTTTTAGGTAATGACTTTTTATCTTTGCTTTCGGTGCTAAAGATTTTAAATCATCCGCTTTATGTTTAACTCGATGTTTAGACGTTAATTTTTCTAACACTCTTATATCAGCATCACATACCGGTGCAAATAAAAACAGCAGTAATAAACATATCATTCTATACATTGAGCTACCTCGTTAATTATTTTCATGCCCACTCTACTGTTAACGCTAAACTACTTAGTCTCCGAACAGCCTTTAGTAAAACCCAATCTAAAGAAATTGCACATCTTCCCCTTAAATCAATTTGATTCGGCATCCATAATACTGAGTTTGCTTCAAAAATTTCATTTGATAAACCTTAACATTAGGAAGCAGTGCATTACAACCAATAACAAAAAAAACAATAGCTTGAGTAACCTAATTAGATCGCAGGCGGAGACTTGTTTTTTGATTCAATGCATTCACCATTAAAAATATCAACAGTATCAACATTCCTACGAGTACAATACCCAAAAAAATCTATTTATCGATTGAGGAACTTTAGATGCAAACCTACTTACCCCTTATCCAAGCGATGCTTTCCGAATGGTATCTTGTTACCTTAAACAACCCGTTATACGCCGGCGCCTTAGTGGCATCAGCCTGGTTGTTTACCGCAATACTTTATAGCATCCGAATCGGCGGTATTAAAAGAGCCAATACGGCCTCTGAGAAAAACAGCATCGAAAGTCTTAATGAACTACAAAAACGTCTACAAGATACCCAGGAAGAACTCACCGCAGCTGATCTGCAAATGGAGAAAGCGGCAAGTACAGCGCAAGAAGAAACTCAACGGGCTTTAACCCTAGAACAACTTATTTATCAACGCAACAAACAAATTGCCGACATGATTCAACTGTTGGCAACCAACTTTGACATGGGCGAACGCCCCTTATTGGCCACCGAAGACGTTAAAGCGGATCAACTGTGGCAACAGCATACCAAAGCAATAACTTTATTAATCGAGCGTCTCCGCACTGAACAACAAGCCAAAAAAGAGTTACAGCAAACTTGCCAGGCAGAAACTGCAAAACTGGCCGAAAAAGAAGTATTGCTTGAGGCGCTACAATCAACCTTGGACACTCACAGTACTCAGCTTTCACAATTGGAACGCGCACTGGCAGAACAAAAAACAATTCTGCAACAGCAAGATAACGCACAACAGGTTTTATCGGATACCTTAAAAAATTATAAGTCGGTTATTACAAGTCCTGCTGAACTCATACAAGCAGCTGTCAAACCTGCCATACAATTTGCAGCCAGTCCTAAACCGGTTGAGAGCTTTTTCACGCCTGCAGCACCGCAAAGCCCAGTTGTTGAAACACCAACAATTGCCGTTCAAATACCGCCAGTTACCCCCAACAAAAGGATGGACGCTATAAAATCGGTATTGCCCGCTAGTAAACCTGAAGCGCCTTCAAAAGAAACTTCTTACGCATCCTTGGATCTGGAACAACAACCGGTTACTGCTACCCAAGGATCGCTGGGGAAAATTAAAAATCTGTTTGGCAAAAAACAAACTCCTGTCAAAACCGAACCGCAGTGGGCGGAACCAAAACCCGTTGAACCCGAGGCTCTACCAATGCCAGAACCTGAACTAGCCATTAAGGAAGTGCAAAAAGCGCCGAGCAAATTGCAAGGATTTTACAGTAAATTCAAATCTAAAAATAAGTAATCTCTAGATACATCTAGCCTACAAAAGCCAATATTTAGAATCATTCATGGTGGTCTATTAATCCGTGAATGACTCTAAATTAACAATATTGACCCGCACACCAGGCTGACGACCAGGCCCACTGAAAATTATAACCGCCCAACCAACCAGTTACATCTAATACCTCACCTACAAAATACAGCCCAGGTACCTGCTTACTTTCCATGGTTTTTGATGAAATAGCATCACAGTCAATACCACCAGCAGTGACTTCTGCAGTTCGATAACCTTCAGTGCCATTGGGTTTAATTGTCCAGTGATTGAGTCGTTCCGCAACACGCAGGATCTGTTTATCCGATAAATCCTGTAGCGACATTTCCAATAGTTCCTCTGGCAGAAAACAGCTGATCAAGCGTTTTGGTAAATAGCTTTCCAATATCGTTTTTAACTTGCTTTTATGCTTTTGTTGCCGCTTGACTTTTAATTCTTCGTTCAGCTCACGTTGCGGCAACAGGTTAATGATCAATTCTTCTCCGGGATTCCAGTAAGAAGATATTTGCAAAATAGCAGGACCGCTTAAACCCCGATGCGTAAACAACACATTCTCAGCAAAGCTCTGATATCCAACAGTAACTACACAAGGTACGGCAATGCCCGACAATACTGCAAACCGTTCTTTGTCGTCCGGCTGTAAAGTAAACGGTACAAGCCCAGCTCTGGTTGGCAAGACCTTAATGCCAAATAGTTCGGCAATTTTATAACCGAATGGCGTCGCACCCATTTTAGGAATAGACAAACCACCGGTCGCAATGACTAAAGACGGGCAGATATAGCTACCCTGACTGGTTGCCAACTGAAATTGATCTACCTGCCGTTCGATGCTGTCGATATGGGTATTCAACTGCACAACCACACCTACCTTGGCACATTCTGCCAGTAACATATTGAGAATATCTTTGGCGCTGTCATTGCAAAATAACTGCCCATGCTCTCTTTCATGAAAAGGAATTTGGTAACGATCGATTAACGCCAAGAAGTCCCATTGACTAAATCGACTTAGCGCAGACTTACAAAAGTGACGGTTGTGCGAAATAAAGTTATCAGGCGTCACAGAATAATTAGTAAAGTTACAGCGCCCGCCGCCAGACATCAGGATTTTTTTTCCCGCCTTATTGGCGTGATCAAGAACCAGCACTTTACGGCCTCGTTTGCCCGCCTCAATGGCGCACATCAATCCAGACGCGCCAGCGCCGATAATAATCACATCGATTTCAGTCATAAAATACTATTAAAATACAGACATAATCACCTTGGAATCAAGGAAAAAACTGTTTTAATTTTCTCCATTAATCCATCTTTTCATAAACACATAACCTGTCAAAGCGCCCCACAACATCATATAAATACTGTGCAGCATGACTTCAAAATTAAAGCTGTTAACGTTTCTGGTGTAATCCCAAATATCATCTCCTAAAGCCAGCGCAATTAAAAACCAGATCGCAAATTTGAGTTTGATTTTATGGGCGTAAAAAACGCCAATGCCCAGCACCAGAAATCCGGCCATAAACCTTAATCCACTATGGATGAACATCTCAGAATTAAACGGACTCAATTTAAAGGCCGAATCAATAAAATACAGCAAAATAATGCCTGAGAGGATGACGATACTGACTAACTTCATAGTGATTTTTCCTTAAACGTTACGCTTCATTGATAAGTTTTAAGCCTGGCGGCAAAGCCTCGCCAAAGATCTGTTTTTCTTCTTTTTCATCCAGCTCTTTCAACTGCTCAACCATTTCTATCCAGGATACTGGAGCTTTGCTAAGTTTTAATTTCTCGACGATTTGATTACGCATAGCCTGATCGATATCTCTGGCCCGATCACCGCTCATTCGGGCAATCAGTGTAGCAGCAAAGCCGGCTTGAGGCGTTTTCTTCCAATCTTCGGCCAAAATCTGCGTTAACCATAGACAAACGATGTCAGCAGGAATGACATTATGACTGCTCCCATGAAAAGGCATTCTCGCCCCGATCCGACCTACTGCCCACCAGGTTTGAGCAGGCTCACCGGTTTTTTGCAGGCGATTTAACAGCCACCCACCCAATTGCATTTTCT
Source organism: Methylococcaceae bacterium (assembly GCA_947505055.1). The sequence continues at coordinate 16,558 of CANNLO010000006.1, forward strand.
TGTCGACCGGCAAACGCTCCAGAACTGCTGCCAGGCGCACCATATCGTCATAACCACGATTTTTGATTTGCTTGGCCACGCCGACTTGTCTTGCCGCCGCGGGATTTAGAAATTTGGCAATATCAGCAAAAATTCGTTCCTGCGACAACTGATCCAAACCTCCCGCAATCCGACGCCACAAGGTCCACCATTCTGTCCAGTTTTGAGTTTCGTTAACATACTGAATGCCTTGTGGATAGCTTTTCCATAATTGCTCAACCCGCCAGTCGTCGAGAGGATAACCAAAACCGGGGCGCAAACAAAATCCCGCCAAACCAAGCCAGACACGCTCGTGATTTTCTGAACGTCGTTGATATTTTGACCCTTCCAACAGAGCCCCAAACATCATTCTTAGTAATGGCGTTGTCCATTCAGTCCGCGCAACACCCAGCGTTTTTTCCAGATCGGCTCGCAAACTTTTGACTGCTTTGGGATCGGCTTGTCTGGATTTGGTACCAAAAACCGTGTGTATCTGCTCAATGACTTGATTGATATTGCCCGGCAAATTCGCATCAACAGTCAAACTGGCCGCTTTTTTTCTAAGCTGAAATTCAACGTCCCAACGTTGCTGACTATCCTCAACAGAAATACATTGAATTTTAAGCGTACCCAGTTCAGTTTGACTGACCGCCAATTCGACGACCACCTCGGCATTCGGTTTACTGTCATCGCCTTCAAAAGCAACAGCCAGCGGCGGCAAGCAATGAAACAAATCGTTAATTTCAGTTACATCGCCCGGCTTGAAATCTCCATCTCCAGACAAGGAAACCAGATGAAAACGAACCGGCACACCCAAGCGCAAGGCAAAACGACGGCCTTTTAAAATGACTTCGTCTCCTTCTTCACTGCCTTTGGGTAAAATACAGATACCTTGTTGACCGGTTAACTTGTCAGTATCGACCTGCAAAAAATAACTGCGCGCCGAACCGCCGCCAATCTTGAGTCGCTTATCCCTCCGGGCAATCGCATAACTGACCGCCCCAAAAGCGACAGATAATTCGGGATGTTTATTTTCAAGCAACAGTGGGGGCTTGGAACGCCAGGAACCGATTAAGTCAACCAGGCGCTGGGTAATCGGTTGACTCCGAAATACGCCCCCATTAAGTAACAAGGCATCTGGAACACAGCCCCGCCCTTGCAAAGCTTCACCAGATGCGCCCTGATGTAATTTTAAAAAGGCAGCAATATGCTTGCTGACCGCCGGTTCTGCAGCATAGGGCAAACCAAATTCAACCACTCCACTCCTTTTTCTATCAGGCAAATCATCCAGCGTTGATAACGGAAAGAAACCATCCAGGGCAATGGCTCTGACTTCGTCCTTTTTTAGCACAACAGATCGGGAGCCACCAATCAACTTGGAGCCGCCGCCGAGCAAGGTAACATTAATGTGTTCTGGCGCATCTTCCGCCAACAAGCGCTCTTTGGCGATGCGACATTGTTCAAGCAACTGCGACAAATCCGCTGCCGAAAGCTGTTTTTCCACATCACCTAAACGACTTTCTGCGAGATGCGCCAAGGCCAAATCTATATTATCGCCACCGAGCATTAAATGATCGCCAACCCCGATGCGCGTTAATTTAGGCTCATGATTGCCATGCTCTATTTTAATCAGCGTTAAATCCGTGGTGCCACCGCCTACATCGCATACCAGCAATAAATGCGACTCGGCCAGCGCATGTTTACCCGACTCCGACTTTGAGTCCAGTGGATTGCGACTCAACCAGTCATAACAAACCGCTTGGGGCTCTTCCAATAACCGGACATTAGTCAGCCCAGCAAGTCTGGCGGCCTCAAGCGTCAACGTTCTCGCACCCTCATCAAAAGAAGCAGGAACGGTAATGACAATTTCCTGTTTTTCCAGCAGCGCCTCAGGAAACTTATGCCCCCAGACTATGCGAAGATGCGCTAAATAACTGGCGCTGGCAGCGATAGGTGAAACTTTGCTGATCTCATCGCTACTACCCCACGGTAGAATTTCTGCGTTATGATCAACCGATGGATGCGACAACCAACTTTTGGCACTGGTGACAAAGCGTCCCTTGGTTTTTGCGCCCAACACACGGGCAACCTCACCAATGACAGCAGTATCTCCTGACAGCGAACCACCGGGGAACAAAAGATCCTCCTCGGCCAATTCACCAACAGCAGGATGATAACGCACCGACGGCAACAAGGGTCTTGCGGCAACCTGACCCGGAGCAACCAGTTGTTCGATTTGGAAAATTTGAATTTCCGCGGAGGAATTATCGGCTTTGGCATAAGCGACTACGGTGTGCGTAGTGCCCAAATCTATACCGACTAAATAATGAGGCGTAAGTTTTTTCAAAATAATGATGCTTTTTTCGTGTTGCAATACTAATTACTAAAAAGGATACACGAAATATTTTAGATTGACATCCTCCAACACTACAGTGATCCTGATCATTGCATCAGTCAAACACGATCAATCATTTAGGTTACCCCTAAGTACATGGCCACAATAGATTGACTTAACAGGGAGTAGTCGTAGAAAATAGGCAGTTGAATAGCAACCTTAAACTCTCAACGCATGAATAACAGCGTCTCACCGCACAACAGTCTGGTTTCCGTTAAAAATCTGTCGTTTTCTCGCGGCAACAAAAAAATATTTAACGACATTTCCCTGGAATTTGAGCGAGGTAAAATAACTGCGATCATGGGGCCGAGCGGCACAGGCAAAACAACGCTATTAAAACTGATAGGCGGACAATTATTACCCGAACAGGGTTTTATTAATGTCGATGGCAATGATGTACACCGCTTACGCCGCTCGGATTTGTTCGATTTGCGTAAACGCATGGGTATGTTGTTCCAAAGCGGCGCCTTATTAACCGACATGAATGTGTTTGATAATGTTGCCTTCCCCTTACGTGAACATACCAAACTTCCAGAGTCGATGATTCGCACTTTAGTGCTGATGAAATTACAGGCGGTAGGTTTAAGAGGCGCAAGAAACTTGATGCCTAACGAACTTTCCGGCGGCATGGCCCGACGTATTGCACTGGCCAGAGCAATTGCGCTGGATCCGATGATGATCATGTACGACGAACCTTTTACCGGCCAGGATCCAATCTCCAAAGGCGCCTTGGTTCACCTGATCAAATCATTGAATACAATCCTGGGCTTAACCAGTATCATTGTTTCGCATGACGTGCAGGAAACAGCAGCCATTGCCGATTATATTTATGTCATTTCCGATGGTAAAGTGGTTGGTCAAGGCACTCCCAAAGAAATTGAACAATCCGATTCTGACTGGGTACAGCAATTTATGACCGGTGCTGCTGATGGCCCTGCGCATTTTCATTATCCGGCAAGAGACTATGTTGATGACTTGCTGTCAACCGGAAAACGTTATTAAAGTTCAAGGCTAACCCTTAACCTTACATCCTGCACCTTAAACTTAAATTTAAAATGATTGAATTTCTTCAACACTTGGGTAAAGAAACACATACCAGCTTTACCAAACTGGGTCGCGGCACATATTTTCTGTTACAGACTCTTAGCGGCATAGTCAGTGTAGTGACTCGTCCAAGACTGCTGCTTAAACAACTGTATTCTGTCGGCGTGTTATCTTTCCTGATTATCACAATTTCAGGCCTGTTTGTCGGCATGGTTTTAGGTCTGCAAGGATATTATATTTTGTCTGATTTTGGCGCTGATGAAACATTGGGCGTTATGGTCGCCGCTTCTTTAGTCAGAGAACTAGGCCCTGTGGTTTCAGCACTTTTATTTGCGGGCCGCGCAGGCTCTGCCTTGACGGCAGAAATTGGTCTCATGAAGGCAACCGAACAACTTTCCGGCATGGAAATGATGGCCGTTGATCCGATCAAACGTATTATCAGTCCGCGTTTTTTGGCCGGCATTATTTCCATGCCCTTATTGGCCGCATTGTTTAGCGCGATAGGCATTATCGGTGGACAAATTATTGGCTCTGGCCTGTTAGGCGTTGATGAAGGCGCCTACTGGTCGCAAATGCAAGCCAAAATCGATTTTCAGGATGACATTATCAATGGCATTATCAAAAGCCTTGTGTTTGGCTTTGTCGCTTCCTGGATTGCACTTTTTGAAGGCTATGACGCAATCCCGACCTCTGAAGGTGTCAGTCGAGCCACTACAAGAACTGTCGTTAACTCGGCTTTTAGTATTTTAGGTCTGGATTTTATTCTGACCGCACTTATGTTTGGAGATAATTAACATGCAACACACCAACACTCAGGACACGCTCGTCGGACTTTTTGTGGCTTCTGGCATCGTCGGGTTATTTTTTCTTGCCATGCAAGTCAGTAACTTAAGTTCTTTTACTGAAAATAAAAGTTATACCATTACAGCACGCTTTGAAAACTCCGGCGGCTTAAAAGTTAAATCTTTGGTATCAGCGGCTGGCGTTAAAATTGGCAAAGTCAGCGCGATAAGCTTCGACCCTAAAACCTATGAATCAGTCGTGCAGCTGAATATTGAATCAAAATACAGCACATTACCTGACGACACCACCGCCAGCGTTTTTACAGCAGGTCTTTTAGGTGAGCAGTATGTGAATCTGGAACCAGGTGGTTCAAGTGATTATTTAAAAAATGGCGGTAAGATAGAAATCACCCAGTCTGCAATTATTCTAGAAAAAGCCCTGGGCCAATTCCTGTTTAAATCTGCGGAAGAAAAAAAGTGAGCAAACTGAATATCATTAAAGAAAGCGCCCGGCACTTTGTTATTGAAGGGGGGCTAACCTTTGCTACCATTGACAATCAGACGCTTAAATCATTTTCTTTTTTAAAAGCCCCGTCACAAATCACCCTTGACCTAAGCCGTGTAACTTCTACTGACAGTGCTGGACTTGCACTTATGATTGAATGGCTGAAATACTCACGAGAAAATAGAACGCAAATAGCTTTCAAAAATATACCGGCACAATTGCTCAACCTTGCCAAGCTAAGCGGTTTTGATCAATCCAGCCATTTTAATGAAGGCTCAATCGAACAGGCCCAAGACGAAAACATAGACACAAATGCCTGATTTTCTCATATTGAACCGTTAACCTTTAACCCTGACGCTAAAACCTAAATTCTATGGATAAATTAATTATTACCGGTGGCGCCCAACTTTCTGGAGAGCTACGCATCTCCGGTGCCAAAAATGCTGCCTTACCCATTTTGGCGGCAACCTTACTTTCTGAAGCCCCAGTTAGCGTTGGCAACATTCCGCATCTCCATGACATCACCACAACTATGGAATTACTGGGTCGCATGGGTGTAAACCTTACGGTTGATGAGACCATGAATATTGAGGTCGACTCCAGCACCATCAACAGTTTTGTCGCACCTTATGAACTGGTCAGAACCATGCGCGCCTCGATACTGGTATTGGGACCTTTATTGGCTCGCTTTGGCGAAGCACATGTATCCTTGCCCGGCGGCTGCGCTATCGGCTCGCGTCCTGTCGACATTCACCTGAATGGCCTGCTAAAAATGGGCGCCGATATTACTGTCGAAAACGGTTTTATCCACGCCAAAGCCACCAAACTGAAAGGCTGTCACCTGATTCTGGAACAGATTACCGTGACCGGCACCGAAAATCTGTTAATGGCCGCCACTTTGGCCGAAGGCACGACTACCATTGAAAATGCTGCCAAAGAACCTGAAGTTACTGACCTGGCTCACTTTCTTAATAAAATGGGCGCCAAAATCACCGGTATAGGCACCGATGTATTGGTTATCCAGGGTGTAGAAAAACTGGGCGTCGAAAGCATCCACTATGACATCCTGCCAGACCGAATCGAAACCGGCACTTACCTGGTCGCTGCCGCAATTACCAGCGGAAGCATTAAACTTAAGAACACTCGTCCGGATATTCTGGATGCTGTTTTGGCAAAACTGGTTGAAGCAGGCGCAGAAATCACTACCGGTAAAGACTGGATCAAACTGGACATGCATGGCAAAAAGCCCAAAGCGGTTTCAGTTCGTACTGCGCCTTACCCTGCCTTCCCAACTGATATGCAAGCACAGTTTACCGCCATGAATGCCATCGCTGATGGCGTTGGCATTATCACTGAAACGGTGTTTGAAAATCGCTTCATGCATGTTCAGGAATTGCAGCGCATGGGTGCCGACATCAGGCTTGAGTCAAATACCGCAATCTGCACCGGTGTTAAAAAATTAACCGGCGCACCAGTAATGGCAACAGACTTGAGAGCTTCAGCAAGCTTGGTAATAGCCGCATTGGTAGCTGAAGGCGATACCTTGGTTGATCGTATTTATCATATCGACCGTGGTTATGATCACATCGAAGAAAAACTGGCTCAATTGGGCGCCACTATTCGTCGCGTCCCGAAATAAGGTTTAACTATGCTGACTATCGCCGTATCTAAAGGCCGTATTTATGAAGATGCCCTGCCGTTATTGGCAGAAGCAGGCATTACGCCCATTGATGATCCGAATACCTGCCGCAAACTGATTTTACGAACCACCCGGGATGATGTGCAACTGGTAATTATCAGAGCTACCGATGTACCTACTTTTGTTGAATACGGTGCCGCCGACTTGGGCATCGCCGGAAAAGACATCTTGTTGGAACACGGCGCCGAAAGTCTTTATGAACCCTTAGACTTAAAGATTGCCTGCTGCCGTTTAATGACCGCTGCACACAAAGATGCTCCTGAAATTTCCGGACGCGTTCGGGTTGCAACCAAATACGTTAAGATCACTCAACGTTATTTTGCAAGCCTGGGCATCCAGGCTGAAATCATCAAGTTATATGGCTCGATGGAACTGGCGCCATTGGTCGGTCTTTCCGATTGCATCGTTGACTTGGTTGATACCGGCAATACTTTAAAAGCCAATGACCTGGAGCCTCGCGACCTGATTATGAATATCAGCTCCAGATTGGTAGTCAACAAAGCAGCCATGAAAATGAAGCACCAAGCGATACAATCTTTACTGGATCAATTTGAAAAGACGTTGGCGAATAGAGCGTAGTCATTCATTTAATGTCCACGAAAAACACAAAACAAATTTGTTGGGTTAGCGGTAGCGTAACCCAACATTTGCCGCGTTGATGTAATCGGTTACAGTTCTGGCCCAGCCTACATCGTTTAACAATTTTGGTTACTGCTCATGTCCAATATAAATATAACCCGACTCGACGCCTCATCAGCTGATTTTGATCATCAATTAAAAGACTTGCTGGCCTTTGATGAAACCGACGATCTGGAAATTCATCAGCGGGTTTTGGCTATTATTGCCGATGTCCGTAACAACGGAGATCAAGCGGTTATTGACTACACCAACCGCTTTGATCAGCGCTCTGTTTCACAAGCATCTGAACTGGAATTAGCCCCAGCAATTCTAAAAGCCGCCTGGGAAGGTTTACCTAAAGAGCAAGCTGAGGCTTTGGAAACGGGTGCAGACCGTATTCGAGCTTATGCTGAACATCAAAAGATAGAATCTTGGCAATATACCGAAGCCGACGGCACGGTTCTTGGACAAAAAATAACACCATTAGATCGTGTAGGACTCTATGTGCCGGGCGGTAAAGCCGCTTATCCTTCCTCGGTCTTGATGAATGCGATACCTGCAAAAGTGGCGGGGGTTGGAGAGCTGATCATGGTCGTACCTACGCCTCATGGCGAAAGCAATCAGCTGGTTTTAGCGGCTGCCTATCTTGCGGGCGTAGACCGCGTTTTTACCATCGGTGGTGCCCAAGCCGTTGCCGCATTAGCTTACGGCACTGAGACCATACCTGCAGTAGCAAAAATTGTCGGGCCCGGCAATATTTATGTCGCTACCGCAAAAAAAATGGTATTCGGTCAAGTGGGCATCGACATGATCGCCGGCCCCTCCGAGATTTTAATTATCTGCGATGGTAAAACCAATCCGGACTGGATTGCCATGGACTTGTTTTCTCAGGCTGAGCATGATGAAAATGCCCAGTCAATTTTAATCAGTGATGACACCGCTTATTTGGACGCTGTTGAAAAAAGCATTAACGCCTTATTACCGGGAATGGAGCGCGCCGAAATCATCAGAACGTCGTTGACTAATCGCGGCGCACTCATCAAAGCCAAGGACTTAAATCAGGCGGCGGATATTGCAAATATCATAGCACCTGAGCATCTGGAACTTTCCGTTGAAGATCCGGAATCTTTGTGTAAAAACATTCGCCACGCCGGTGCCATTTTCATGGGTCGCTACACCGCCGAAGCGTTGGGTGATTACTGTGCAGGTCCCAATCATGTATTACCCACTTCCAGCACCGCACGCTTTTCTTCACCGTTGGGTGTTTATGATTTTCAAAAACGCTCCAGTTTAATCAACTGTTCAGAGGCAGGTGCAGATACATTAGGTAAAACAGCATCGATTCTTGCAAGAGGTGAAAGCCTGACCGCTCATGCCCGCTCGGCAGAATACCGGGTGAATCCAGAGTAAATACAGACGGTTTAAGAAAAAAGCTTCGACTGCGCAGATTTATTCTTGTGACTTCTACAGCAAACCGCGAAGCTTAAAGCTTAAATCTCGAACCTTGAGGCTAATAACTTCAACTTCGCAGTTCTGACCTTTACCCTTGAACCAAAGAAATTAACGATTGTTGTTTCTATCTTGATCCACCAAGATAAGACCTTAACTCTTGAAGCTTTTATCTCGACCTTTTGACTTTAAAACTTAACCTTTACAGCTAATTCCCTGAACTTTGAACCTTTTATCTTAAAGCTTGCCCCTTATGCCAATCTCCTCCCTGTTTCGTAAAGAAGTTCTCGCCATGTCTGCCTATAAAGTTGCAGATGCCACTGGTTTGATCAAGCTTGATGCCATGGAGAATCCCTATAATTGGCCGGCAGATATAAAAACAAGCTGGTTGGAAACCTTAAGAGACTGCCCATTAAACCGCTACCCAGACCCTGAAGCAAAGCTACTAACCGAGATTATTAAACATTTATATCAAATTCCCGATCAATTTGATGTTCTGCTGGGAAATGGTTCTGATGAAATCATCCAAATACTACTGATGGCCTTACCTTCGGATGCCTGCGTACTGGCTCCAGTGCCAGGCTTCGTGATGTATAAACAACTAAGTGACTGCCTCGGACTTAGCTACCACGGCATTCCATTACTGGCAGAAAACTTTGAGCTTAATTTGCCGGCTATGCTGGCGGCAATTCAACAATATCAGCCTTCAGTCATTTTCTTGGCCTATCCCAACAATCCTACAGGAAATTTATTTAGTGCAGCGTCAATTAAAAAGATCATTAAAACCGCTAAAGGCCTGGTCGTAATTGATGAAGCGTATTCTCCTTTTGCCGATGCCAGTTTTATCAGCAGCCTGGGTCAATATGACAATCTATTAGTTATGCGTACTGTATCAAAATTGGGACTGGCCGGCTTACGCCTCGGCTATATTGCTGGTTCAACAGAGATAATTGAACAGCTTCATAAAATTCGTCTGCCTTATAATATCAACTGTCTTACCCAGCTCAGCGCAAACTTTGCCTTATCCAACAAGGCGTTATTTGACCAGCAAACACAAGCAATTTGCGCTGAACGAGCTATCGTCTATAAGCAACTTAAATCACTGAACGGTATTGCCGCCTATCCTAGTAAGGCTAATTTTATTTTGTTTAAAACACCTGAAAATACAGCCAGTAAAATATTTGAATCAATAAAACGGCAAGGCGTTTTAATTAAAAACTTAAACGCTCAAGGCGGATTATTACGTGATTGTTTACGGGTGACCATAGGAAAACCTGAAGAAAACGCCACCTTCCTCAATGCTTTAATGAATAGCCTCGGCGAAATAGGCTAGAAATACAGACATCTGACTTACCCTCAAGATCTAAAACAATACAAATACCGTCATTTATTTAATAGTTTTACTGCCCGCCTATAAAGCAGCAATATCATTTAACATCAATGACTTATAAGAAGATAATAACCTCGTTCCTTTTTTAAAACTTAACAAATACCAAAACCAGTATGATAAGCGCTTCAAATCTTATAAGTTCTAATGGTATATTGGCGACATAATAATAATACGCCCTAAATAGGCGTAGACTTAATCAGGAGAGTTCAATGAATAATAAAGGCGTAGATCAGACCAAACGCCAGTTTTTAACCTCGGCTTTGACTGTGGTTGGCACAGTCGGTTCAGGCTATTTAGCTGTCCCTTTTCTTGCTCAAATGCAACCCAGCGCAAAGACCATGGCGGCCGGCGCTCCTGTTGAAGTTGATATCAGCAAAATGGAAGAAGGTCAATTAATCAGAGTCGCATGGCGTGGAAAGCCAGTCTGGATACTCAATAGAACCCCTGAGGTGCTTGAAACCTTAAAAACATTGGACAATGAGCTTAGAGATCCCCTCTCCGAAGAATCCTTACAACCGATTTCCAGCAAAAACCAGGCGCGCTCCATCAAACCTGAGATTCTCGTTGCTGTCGGCTTATGCACCCATTTAGGTTGCTCTCCTACTTTTCGCCCCGAAATTGCACCCAACGATCTTGGCGACAAATGGAAAGGTGGATTTTTCTGTCCCTGTCATGGCTCCTGGTTTGATCTGGCTGGTCGCGTTTATCGCGGCGTTCCAGCACCAACCAATCTTGAAATCCCCCCTTACCGCTATATAACTGATACACAGCTGATTATTGGTGAACCTGCAGAGGAAGTAAGCGCATGAAACGTGACCGTATAACTGAATGTAACGACTGGTTTTTGCAACGTTTTCCGCTGACCAAACTTTGGAATGAACACATGGCGCATTATTACGCGCCTAAAAACTTCAACTTTTGGTATTACTTTGGCTCACTGGCTTTACTGGTGCTGGTCAACCAAATTCTGACCGGTATTTTTTTAACGATGAACTACAAGCCAGACGCCAAACTGGCTTTTGATTCCGTAGAATACATCATGCGTGATGTTAATTGGGGCTGGCTGATTCGCTATATGCATTCGACCGGATCCTCGGCATTTTTTATTGTTGTTTATCTACATATGTTCCGGGGCTTGATGTATGGTTCTTACAAGCATCCCAGAGAACTTGTCTGGATATTTGGCATGCTGTTATTTGTAGCCTTAATGGCAGAAGCATTCATGGGCTATCTGTTACCCTGGGGACAAATGTCTTACTGGGGTGCCCAGGTTATCATTTCGCTTTTCAGCGCCATTCCGGTAATCGGGGATGATTTGTCACTCTGGCTCAGAGGCGACTATGTGGTTTCCGATGCAACATTGAACAGATTCTTCGCTTTTCATGTTATTGCGGTTCCTTTGGCCTTGGTATTGCTGGTATTCCTGCATATTGTCGCTTTACATGAAGTCGGCTCAAACAACCCGGACGGCATAGAAATCAAAGCCTCAAAAGATCCGTGGGGACATCCTGTCGACGGCATCCCATTTCATCCTTATTACACCGTAAAAGATCTGGTTGGCGTCGGCGTTTTTATGTTGTTTTTCGCTACGGTAATTTTTTACATGCCGGAAATGGGCGGCTATTTTCTTGAGCACGCAAATTTTATTCCTGCCGACCCCATGAAAACACCTGAGCACATTGCTCCCGTCTGGTATTTCACACCTTTCTATGCGATTTTAAGAGCGATTCCTGATAAATTCGCCGGCGTGATCGGTATGGGCGGCGCCATTGTCGTGCTTTTCCTGTTACCTTGGCTGGATCGTAGTCCGGTTAAATCAATTCGCTATCGTGGCGGTATCTACAAAAAAGCCCTATTTCTGTTTGTGATCAGTTTTCTGGTGTTGGGTTATTTAGGTACACAACCGGCAACCCCGACGGCGACTATTGTAGCCCGCGTATTTACCGCCATTTACTTTGGCTTCTTTTTGTTAATGCCAATCTATACCCGCTGGGAAAAAACCAAGCCGGTACCTAAGCGCCTAACCACAACACATAGTCTTGAGGAACAATTGCCCGGTTTAATTGAGGAAATAATTCATTTAAAACATGGATCTACTGAAATTGGCCACGCTGCATTTAAAGGCTCTTTTTTTGCCATAAGACCGAATCCGACAGGCATAAGAAACGTTATAAGTCGGCTAGCAAAAAATGTAAAAGGGAGTCTGAATTAATATGAAAAATTTAACAGCATTACTTTTATTATTATCAGTTTCATTTGGAGTTGTCGCCTCGGAAGGTATCGAGCTACAAAAAGCAAGCAATCATCTTGACGATAACGCTTCATTACAACGTGGTGCAAAACACTTTGTCACTTATTGTCTAGGCTGCCATTCGATAAAACACATTCGTTATTTGCGTATTGCCCTTGATATCGAGGTCGACCCTAAAAAAGTACTTAAAGACATTGCACCAGAAGGCGCCAATATCTACGATCAAATGCATAGTGCCATGAATGCGCACGACGCTGAAAAGTGGTTTGGAACGCAACCGCCAGACTTGTCGTTAATCGCCAGATCACGCGGCGCAGATTGGCTATACAGCTATTTGAAAAGTTACTATATCGATCCAAAAAGCCCTAGAGGTGTAAATAACCTAATTTTCAAGGATACGGCCATGCCTAATCCGCTCTGGCAATTACAAGGTGATCAATATGCTGAAATCAAGAAACATATTTGGGGTGATGAATATACCAACCTGATAATTAAAGAACCGGGTACCTTGTCTGGAGGAGAGTTCGAAATTTTCGTTAATGATTTGGTTAATTTCCTGGTCTATGTTGGAGAACCCGTCCAACTTGAAAGACAACGCATCGGAAAATATGTCCTGTTTTTTATTTTAATGTTCATTGTTTTAGCTTATCTGCTAAAAAAAGAGTACTGGAAGAATATACATTAATTTCAAATTATTTAGATTGGGTTAGGCAATTGCCAACCCAATCGACTATTAACATACGTAAATAAAAACTTGGCCAACCTGTTATAATACCTTTTTTTTATCGCCCTACACGTCTTAAAGAGGTTGTTATTCGTGACAAATATTACTCGTAAATCTGTAATGACACTTTTTTCATCCCCAACTTGCGCAATGAGCCACTGTGCCCGTTTTGTTTTGCAAGAAAAGGGGGTTGTTGCAGACATAGAATATTACGATCCAGCTGAGCCACCCGAAGATTTACTTGAACTAAATCCCAACGGCACTTCACCGACACTTATTGAACGTGATCTGGTCCTCTATGACTCACGCATCATCATGGAATATCTTGACGAACGTTTTCCTCACCCGCCATTACACCAAATGGATCCGGTTTCCAGAGCTAATGCAAGAATGCTGATCAAACGTATCGATCAGGATTGGTATCAATTACTTGATGAAATTTTATTTTCAGGTGAAAAGAAATCTGCACGTGCCAAGAAAATGCTGCGAGAAAGCATCTTGTCTGCAGCCCCCATATTTGCTGCGAGACCCTATTTTATGAGTGATGAATTTTCACTGATAGACTGCGTTATTGCACCGATATTATGGCGCTTACCAAGTATAGGTATCGATATATCAACGCCCAATGATGTGATTTCCAATTATGCTCAACGCATATTCAACAGAGCAGCCTTTAAACGCAGCCTGAGCGAAGCTGAAAAAGAAATGATCGAGCCATTAAAATAAACTTTAGCAACATGACGCCACTTAAACCCTATTTAATTCGTTCAATTTACGAATGGATTATTGATAACAATATGACCCCGCATCTACTTGTGGATGCAGAAAATCCGAAATCGATTTTACCGGTTGATTTCATTGAAGATGGAAAAATCGTCCTCAATATAAGACCGGAGGCCATACAAGGACTTAACCTTGGCAATGAGAGTATTGAATTCAATGCTCGCTTTAGTGGAAAGCCAATGCACATTCTGACGCCAATCAGTACTGTATTGGCAATCTATGCAAAAGAAAATGGCAAAGGCATGATTTTCGACCCGGAAGACAGCGATGAAAATGAACCACCGCCGCCGATCAAAAAAGCTGCGTCAAAACCAACTTTACGCATTGTAAAATAACAAGCTTATATTCTGCTCACCATTATCGAACAAAGTATAGTTCTTATTAATCATATATTTTCAAGTGTATAGCGTGGATCTTCTCTTGAAAAGCGTGCAATTTCGTACTCAATATTAAAGATAACCTAATTCTGTCCTGCGAGGTGAACCATGCTCTCACTAAAAAAAACCCTAATCTCAAGCTTATTCATAGCAAAGCTCTTTGCTGTGCCTGTAGTAGCCGCCGATCTATCGGCAGGAGAGCAAAAAGCTAGCTCCTGCTTCGGTTGCCACGGTCAAAAAGGGATTAGCAGCATTAGCCAATTGCCAAACTTAGCAGCCCAACAACCTGCTTATTTGGTTAATCAACTTAAAGCATTTAAATCCGGAAACCGTAGCAATGCGACAATGGAAGCAATTGCAAAAAATCTGGATATCAAAGATATGGAAAATATTTCCGCTTATTTTTCGAGCCAGAAACCTGCCAAAATAACAACCCAATCCGCAGCACCGAAATCAAGTTTAGACAACGCAAACATATGTCTCGGCTGCCACGGAGTTGACGCGGAAGGCAAAGGCCAATTTCCAAAACTTGCCGGACAGCATCCTGACTATCTCGAACAGCAGTTGAAAAATTTCAAGGTAGGATTACGTAAAAATGGGCCGATGCAGGCAATTACAGCAAATCTGAATGAATCTGAAATTAAAGCGCTAGCTGCATATTTTGGTTCACTCTAGTTTTGAGATAAAGATACCTTGGCCATTATTATTTTATCAGGCCAAGGTTATCTCTTTGATAACTCACCCAGTTCTTTTATATTTCACCTACCCTAGCCCCACAAATGCTTTATCATTAAGGCATTAAAAATTAAAAGCCATTAGGCTACCAATAAAACAATGAACCACCTTTCAAAAGCTCCAGCGGTACGCAGTTTTTCTATCATTTTTTTGTTTGCTGCAACCTTATTCACCAGCGCATCGTTGATGTTTGTCTTGCAACCACTATTTGGTAAGATTTTATTACCGTTACTGGGCGGATCTCCCGCTGTCTGGAATACCTGCATGGTGTTTTACCAAAGCATTTTATTTCTGGGTTATCTTTACGCACATTATCTTTCTACACGATTTAGTCAAATACGCCAGATTCAGATTCATACAGCATTAATACTGATCAGTTTTCTAGCCCTACCTTTGGCTTTACCGGAAAATACCGTCCCACCGACAGACGCCAATCCAACTTTCTGGCTACTCTGGACTTTATTACTTGCAATCGGGCTGCCTTTTTTCGTCGTATCCACAACCGCCCCGCTGATTCAAAAATGGTTTGCGCATGTCGGCCACCATACCAGTCATGACCCCTATTATTTATATGCAGCCAGCAACACCGGGAGCTTGATAGCCTTACTAAGCTATCCATTCCTCCTGGAACCCAATATCGGATTAGCTAATCAAAAAAATGATTGGGCTATTGGCTACCTACTGCTGTGCTTTTTAATTGCCGGCTGTGCATTTATACTCTGGAAAAACCATCAAAATACAGTTCCAACAGCCATTAATGATTCTGAAAGCCTAATTCAAAAAAACCATCTCAGTCTTGCCACTCAACTACATTGGTTAGTTCTGGCACTTGTACCTTCCAGTTTACTATTGGGTTTAACCAATTTTATCAGCACTGATATTGCCTCCGTGCCGTTACTCTGGATCATACCTTTAACCGTGTATTTATTGTCTTTTGTAATCGTTTTTTCCAAATGGAACGACAAAATTCATCCCGTCATGGTTAAATTGCAACCTATATTTTTGATACCGTTTATAGCCTACGCATTCATTAACCCTGCCGATTTACCTTATTGGGCCTATCTGATCTTGCACCTGATCGCTTTTTTCTTTGCAGTCATGGTATGTCACGGTGAATTGGCCAACAAAAGACCCCATACTCAACATCTGACCAAATTCTATCTGATCATGTCATTTGCAGGCATGTTAGGTGGCATGTTCAATACCTTCGTTGCCCCCTTCGTTTTTAACGCCGTTTATGAATACCCGCTCATGATTGTTGCAGCCTTGATGCTACGTCCAGGCCTAAAATATACATTCAATACGGGACTGATATTGCAAATCATAACCCCAATTTTACTGATCATAGCCGGAGTAAGTCTTTACGCAACTGTTGATGATTTACTCCAGTATTTTGATGCCGCTGTTATCTTCCTGATCTTTCTAACCTTATTAACCTATCTCCTAAGATCGCGGCCATTGGGATTTGCTTTCATGTCCGGCGCGATTATTTTCATGGCGCTAAGCTTACACAGCTTATCCTCACACACTATTTTTCAGCAGCGCACATTTTTTGGTGTTCTTGCAGTGCGTGATGCGGTATTAACAGATGAAAATGGGAAACCAGAAAGTTATCATGAATTATTCCACGGCACGACTAAACACGGAGCGCAACGTCTGGGGGAAAATAACAGCCAAATACCATTAACTTATTACAGTCGCCCCGGTCCTATGGGACAATTATTTAAAGAGTACGATAATGTAAATAAAACATGGAATATCGGTGTTGTAGGTCTGGGAGCTGGTGCCCTTGCCTGTTATGCAAAAGAACAGCAACAGTGGACACTCTATGAAATAGATCCGTTAATGGTAGATATTGCCAGCAACTCACTTTATTTCAGTTACCTGAGCCAATGCGCACCTAAAGCGACGATGCGCGTTGGAGATGCTCGCTTATCACTGGAAAAAGAACCGGACCAACAGTTTGATTTGTTGATCATGGATGCTTTCAGTTCTGATTCGGTTCCAACTCACTTGTTAACCAAAGAAGCACTCGAGTTGTACTTCAAAAAACTTAAACCAAATGGAATTTTGGCATTTCATATGACCAACCGCCATTTATCACTGAAGAAAGTATTGTCTATTAACGCTGAAGCTCTACATTTAGCGGCTTTAATTCAGGAATTTAAACCTCAACAGGAAATTCCATTGGTTGTTGCAACCGACTGGGTCGTTATGGCAAAGAATGCTGAAACCATTAAGCCTCTGCAATTAAGCCAATTAGGTAGCTGGCAAAAATTGCCCTTGTACTTTGACATGAAGCCATGGACAGATGATTTTACAAATATTGTGAGTATCTGGAAAAAAGATAATTCACATTAAACAACCCATGTGAAATAGAACGACGTAAAAAATTGAAAATATTTTCGATGATCCAAGTATAGATTCCAGAGAATGCCCTAAGAACTTAAGATTTAAAATCAACCTGTTATCATATCTGATGTTACAAAAATGTTTTCAAGCATATCATTAAGCTTATCAAGTGATTCATCAACCGCATTTGCTGTCAGGTTTAGCATTGATAAGATCTCTTCACTATAAGGCTGTAGTTGTCCGTCACCTATACCAAGCGTTCCAAGCAAGCTGTCACTTAAATACATAAGCAAATTTAACCGGTGATTTGAGTCACGATAATTTGGATTATGATGATGATAGACAACATCAATGATTGGCTTAGGCATTCCCCACGAACGCATTAACCAAGACCCCAACATATTATGATCAACACCTAAAGCAAATCTTTCCATGTTAGAAATAGACAGCGTTGGATTCGCGATTATGAGGCTAGTTAAATAATTAAACTCTTTTGGAAATTGATCGCCAAAAAGAGGAAAACCAATATTATGTAATAAACCGGGCAGGAATAACTGTGAATGAGGAAACCGATGCTCAACCGGCATATGGTTGCTGAGAATTGGCATTAAACGGGTACTTGCCATTGCTTGCGTCCAGAATGAACGGGTACCAATTGGACCGTCTTTGGGTACTTTTAAAGTAGCAAGAGTAGCTAACCCGAAGGCCAGATTAAACACAAAATCAAAACCTAAAACCCTATTAATCGCTTCTTGAACACTTACAATTTGTCTACGATATGCGTAAAGAGGTGATCTCGCCCAACGAATTACCTGAGCCGCAAGCAAAGGATCCAATTCAATTATATCAGCCAATTTCGCAGCATCTGCTGTTGGATCAGTAGCTAGTTGCATAATCTGCAATGCTATTCCTGGCAAAGGTGGCAAAGTTTGTAACTGCCCGATGCTCGCACGCATGTCATAAGGCGAAGTAAAAACATCCAACTTCGGATTGATAGTGTTAAGCGTCCAGTTAATGAGCGAAGGCTTCATTTTTGATCTATAGACCTTTAATTTAAATTGAAGCGTTTAAGTTTGCGATACAAAGTTCTTTCGCTGATATTCATTTCATCAGCAATCAGCTTACGATTTCCATTATGTTTTATCTGTAAATCTTTAATAAAACGAGCTTCAAATTCATCTATTGAGCTTGTTTGAAAAGATTGTAAATCTTCCTGAGCGATTAAACTAGGCTTGTTATTAATAGGCCCCCGTTTGACAATATTAATATCCTGTTCTTCAATTTTATTATCTGAACACAAATTAATAGCGAGATGCAGGCAATTTCTAAGCTCTCGGATATTTCCAGGCCATTCATGTTGAATGAGTTTCGTCATTGCTTCTTTATTAATAGAGTAATTGCATTCATTTATCTGACCGTATTGAGCTAACAAATACGCACACAAATCTGGAATGTCCTGTTTTCTCTCTCGTAAAGGCGGTATCTCAATCTGAAAAACCGAAAGCCTATAAAACAAATCTTCACGAAATGATCCCTCTGCAACCATATCCGATAAATTTCTATGTGTTGCACATACCAACCTTACTTTTGATGACAATTGCGCTGTCCCACCAACACGACGAAATTGTCCACTTTCTAATGCCCGTAATAATTTCGGTTGCTGTGAAAGCGGTAGCTCTCCTACTTCATCAAGAAACAAAGTGCCATTATCAGCAAGCTCGAATAAGCCTTTCTTTTGCGATGAAGCGCCGGTAAATGATCCTTTTTCATGACCAAATAACTCGCTTTCAAATAAATTTTCACCCAGGATTGTACAATCCATGATCACAAATTTTTTATCTGCATTTTTAGAGTTCCTATGGATAAACTCTGATGCAATTTCCTTCCCTGTTCCTGTCTCACCTGTTAACAAAACAGGTGTTTGGGTTTGGGCTGCTTGTGTTAATTTATTTTTTAAGGCAAGAAAAGCAAGTGATGAACCCACCATTGATGAATTTGAATCCAATTCAGTCGGTGTTACCGCAGAAATAGATTCTCCAATATAAATTTGGCCATCGGAATCAAGCAAGGGATAGCCTCGCACCCGCAGCATGGAAGAAGGGGCAACATCACTCCGTGGAAAAACTCCTGCGTAAGGCTCAAGCTTGTCACATAAACGTTGATGCCGACAATTTCCACATTCAGCGCAACATGGCTTACCAATCTGTTGCTCACGAGAAATGCTAAACTGTTTTTCCCAAGCTCGGTTAACTGCAACAACCTTTAACGACTTGTCAATAATAACAAACGGCAAATCATGTGTTTCAATTAAAGATTCAAGAGTAACGAGTTTCTTTGTCATAGTAGATATTAGATTTGGCAATAAATGCAAAATAATCAGTAATATAAT
The DNA here is from genome assembly GCA_947505055.1 of Methylococcaceae bacterium. The sequence goes on from CANNLO010000006.1 coordinate 36,069, forward strand.
TTCTAACTGCTATAGTGCAGATGAATGTTTTTTTCATAAATTATGACGTCCATCGCGTAATTATAGCTCATGTCAGCCCAAAGAATTAGCTGCAATTACCAATTAGCTTACAATAAACCTTTAACATGACAATACCACTTTCACTTTTCAAGCCAAGCAACTGCTTTATAATGCAATACACAACTGAAAATAATGGAATAATCATTAAAGGATGCCTGATTAACCAGAAAACAGATGAGATACCTTAACCTTTCCCGTGAAAAATCAACATAATCCGCAGTTACTTTGCGCCCAGCCAGCTATATATCCGCTTAACCAACAAACCTTCATCATGAAAATACTCATGACCCTCATCATCAATTTTAACCTGTCGATAAGCTTCGTTTTCCTTGGCCGCCTGACGCCTATCCTTCGCACTTAAGGTAACCTCCGGCAAATCCAAGGCACCATATATATCAAGCATAGGAATTTTGATCTTCCTCATAAACTGAAGGGTCTGCGCAGCCTTGTTTTCGGTTTTCGGGACTGGCAAGCTTATGGCGACTAATGCTTTGATATCCAACATCTGCTCACTTTGAGCATAAATACCCATCAAACCACCCAAACCATAACCGACGATTACAATACTTTCAGCCCCATTACTCTTTGCATAACTAATTCCCGCCTGTATTCTGGAGACCACTTCCGGAAACAAGACATAATAGTCTTCCATATCGACACCGACTTCACGTAATGGCATTTGTAAAGCAAGTGTAGACCAATCATGCTCGGACAAGAAGGTTCTCAAGTCATGAATTACAGGTTGCTGGTCAGGATGCCCCCCCATGTCATGTAAAATAATGACGGCACCCTTGCTGGTAACTTTTTCGCCTTGAGTATAAATCCCAAAAAACTTTTTACCTTCCGCTTCCAACCAAACCGCTTTACCCTGCACCAAGACTTTATTGATAGCCTCCGCAAAATCCGACTCCCGCTTTTCATCACTGGCAAAACATATATGTCCTGATAGCTGGAACACACATATTATAAAAACTATAAACCGGCTCTTCATGTTCGACCATAAAAATCACTAAACCGGTATAAGTCATGAACATGTCGTAATAACACCATAACAATTGACGCTAAAGGCAAAGCCAACAAAACACCCAGAAAACCAAATAACTGACCACCGGCCAATACTGCAAACATGACCGCTACCGGATGTAAACCAATCTTATCACCTACAAGCATCGGCGTTAACACCATGCCTTCCAATGATTGACCGATCACAAAAACAATGGCAACAGGTAGCAATTGCATAGGCTCATGAAATTGCATCAGTGCCGCCACACAAGCAACAACTATTCCCACAATAGATCCCAAATAAGGAACGAAACTCACCAAACCGGCAAGCATGCCAATCAGCAAAGCCAAATCAAGCCCTGTCATCCAGAGACCAATACTATAAATACAGCCTAAAGCCAGCATGACATAAAATTGGCCCCGAACAAATGCAGCCAAAACCGTATCGACTTCTCCGGCCAACTTAGTAACTGTTGGCGCTATACGCCGAGGTAATAGATCATGAATTTTTATAAGTAACCCATCCCAATCCCGCAACAAATAAAAAGTAACCACCGGGATTAAGAGCATATTCATCAGCCATTCGGCTATTACACCACCGGAATACGAAACCGAACTCATTATGGCCGCAACCACGCCGCCCGCTTGTTCCCAATGACTTTTCACAAGGGTTATAATCTGATTAAGATTAATCGGCTTGATACCTGAATTAAAGCGTTTCTGCGACCAAGGAACGACCGTCTCATTTAACCAGGTAACATAAGCTGGCAAATTGCTTACAAAGTGTTCAATCTGAGATTCTAAAAGAGGAAGCAACAATAGCAAAATCAAAACAAAAACCAAATACATCACCGAAAAAACCACCAATACGGCGTTAGTTCTTGATAAACGACAGGTTTCAAGCTTATCAGTTAAGGGATCGCCAAGATAAGCCAACATCGCTGCGAAGGCAAAAGGCATTAATATGGGAACCAGCATATAAGCCAGCCAACTTAAACAAGAGACAATAGCAACAACCAGCCATTTTTGTGAGTCGGTCATTTAAAACCCTTAAAGATGCTTTTTTGATTAAACTGGCAAACAAGAAAAAAGACCATGAAATTCAAGTAAGCCACCTGATTAAAAAATCCATTAAAACCATTTTGCGCGATGACTTTAAAAACCTAAAATAATTGCATTTTAATTACCATCTAAAAAACAAAGGGCACGAAGATTAATTCCCTCGCACCCTTCACCGCACAATATTTTCAATGCACAACAAAATTAACTTATATTTATCAAAACTTACAAAAAATCCTTACAAAAGTAAACAATGCCGGCTGCAACAAGCACCAAGGCAAAGGCTATAAACATTATGCTTTTCTTGTTATTAAGCAACCCTCCGGTTTTTTCTTGCAGAATTTCCACGCCTTCAATATGTGCATTTATAGCTTTGTACTTACCACGATTATCTTTTGCAACCTGATAATAAATAACATCACCCGTTACGGGACGGCGACTTGCTCCCTTAAGCGCCGAAATATGTATAAAAATATCCTTACCGCCGTCATCAGGACTAATAAAACCAAATCCCCGATCTTCTTTCCATGTTTTTAAAGCTCCTTTAATCATTGTTTTTGTCATATAAATTTCTTGTTTGTTATTTTAACCTTAGCTGCACCTATGCAGATTAAGGGGCCTTAGCCTTATGATTTCTGAATTTTTCAGGACTGTAAGAGTAGCCGAATCAATCTAATCGGATAAACCGCTTTTCACCTTAACTCGTATAAACTCCACTACCTTCTGGAAACACTATCAATCTATTGGCCTGAACAACAGACGATGTCCGTTGAATCCTGGTATAAAACACAAGATTCAACCGAGGTTCATATAATCTAGATCTTTTTATTTATGATAACTTTATCATCGATAATTAACTCAGAGATCCCACCCAGAGAGCCAAGTAATGTACATGATGCGTGTTTAAACCCACCTTTATCACCATTTTCACCTACCCACTTCAAAGTGACATAAGTTTCCTTATCACTCAAGACTTCACTAGGAAAAAATACCTGCTCACCCGTTTCCTGCTTGATTTTTGGTGGACACTTATCACTTGCCATGGTCTGCATGGCGACATTATTTCTAATTTTTGCAGCGGCTTCAACTTGTTCAATGGGCTGATCCTGTTTACTTAAGCCGACCAAAACAAAGCCCATTATAAAAACACCTGCAACGGCCATTATGATTTTTTGTACTTCAGTCATTTCTCTTCTCCGTACTATTACAATGAATAGGCATTTTACAGCTTGAACGGGGTATTTACCTCAAAATACTTACGATTGTTATTATCGAACACTGGTAAATTAAAACTCTATACCCTGTTCAGCCTTAATCCCCTGCTCATATGCGTGTTTAATTTTGGTCATTTCAGTGACAGTATCGGCACACTCAATGACCTCGGGAGCCGCATTTCGACCCGTTAAAAGCAAATGCAACCAGACAGGTTTTTCATCGCGAATAAAATCGGCTATTTCCTGACCTGAAATCCAATTATAACCACAGCAGTAATTGATCTCATCCAATAACACAACGTCAAACTCTTCCGACAGGATTTTAGCCTTGCTGAATTCCCAAATTGCCCGGCTGGTTTTAATATCCTGCTCAGGATTTTTCGTATCCCAGGTAAAGCCATCACCTAAAACATGCCATTCAATATTATCAAAATGCTCGGCCGCCTTTTGTTCGCCGGTTTGCCATTGACCTTTAATATACTGAATAACACAGACTTTCATTCCCCAACCCGCAGCTCGGAAAACCATTCCCAGCGCACTGGAGGATTTCCCTTTACCCGTACCCGTATTAACCAGTACCAGTCCCCGCCGTCTATCTCTTGATTTCATAAAAGCTTTCCCTAGTTTAGTGCAGATAAAACAAATATATTACGACTGACATTATCACCCGAATTTACTTTAATACAAAAAACGGAGGTATTTAAAAAACTGACCGGCTATCAACCACTCTTCAAAATATCACTTAGGCTTTTATTTATTCAACTGATTTATCTCTAATGCGACATAACCCAGTAGAACTTTTTGTTCAAAGTTTTAACGTGAGCGTTATTATTCGATGATTATCGATCATATAAACTATAAACAAGCACTCGCGGTCAACTGCAATCCCTTAAAAAAACTAGCCCAGCTTAAAGCCAACAAAAAAACCTCCCGCAGCGCTAACACCCTTGCTCGTAATACCCGTCAAGCGATGAACCAACAGCTCACCGGAATTTTTTGCAGCTTCCGTCGCAACGCTGGCAGCCTCCAATAACTTTGCATCGGTTATAGTAACGATATCGTAATATTCCGCAATAAACAGAAGTACAATTACAGCTCCTGCAAGAAACAAGACTGTACGTAACATCTTTTTTGCGAAATAACCAACAGCCAGTCCGATAGCAAAAGGCGCAGCAATATTGCCAATTAAAAAACCTGAAGAAAAAATGTCATTAAAATTTCCTGTATCGACCGGTGGTGTATTCATTACTCTTTATTTCCACTACTGTGATTATCCAACTACTTTCTAGTGTAGGCTATACGTTATTAATAGCAAAACTTTTAATTACGATCATTTTTCAAGCCCTCAACTGACATCAGATAACCACTCTTAGGCACTTTTACGACGCTTAGTGAAACTCTGATTATCGATGTGAGATAAAAAAACCGTGTTTTTTCTTTTGCGCAAACAGTGGGCAATACGAGTAAATAATGACCTGGCCACATCAACACTGAAAGCGGCAAGCAGATTTAATCGAATTAGTTGGTAATCGAATTTTGACAAACACTCTTAAATTGATCAATTCTATACTGGCAATCACCAAGACAATTCTTTAAAACAGGCTCTAAGGCCCTATTTGGCAATCTTCTCTGAAGGCACAGGGAAGACTATAGCAAACCTTAGTCTATAATAATTTTAATGACTGGACTTTTGCCTTCGACATTCGCTAACTCATTGACGCCATCAATTATTGTTTGATCTACAATACAATGTCTAATATAGGGTACCGCCCCAAAAAAAATGCTTTCCACCTTCATATTGAGTTTTAGTTGACACAATCCAATTTCAACAATAGTGGATTGTTTTTTTGAATCATTTTTCGACTTAAGCAAAACGCCTTTCTTCCATCGTTCTGTAGCCAGAGCAATCTTTTTATCTTTAGCAATTGCTTCTATGAGCTCTTCAACGGATAAGCCTTTAAGTACATTAACAAAAATATCTACAATATCCGGGTCGTAATAACTTTGTTTTCTAATTAATAATTGGCCGAGTGCAGCATCCGCAAACATTTCCGATCCGGTCATTGATCCATTAACAAACTCGATATAATCACTGACTACACTAAGGATACGCGACCCAACCGGTATATTTTGACTCAAAAGACCGCCAGGAAATCCTTGGCCATCATAGTGTTCATATTGATGTCGAATGATAGATACTGCCGCTTTAAACTGAGTCAATCCCTGCAATAAATCCGCACCATCTGTCGTATGCCCTAAATAACGGTATTTTTCAACAGTCGTCATTGAATAAAACGATTTTTTTAGCAATCTAAACGGTAATTTTATCTTGCCGAGCTGCTGCAATAATCCAGCGTAAAGAATATCGCCTTTTTCTTCCGCAGTTAATTCCAATCCACAAGCAATCTGCAGTGCTTTCTCAGTAATATATTTTGACTGGCCACTAATAATGCCAGGGTGTAAGTCAATAATATGCGAAAGTGCGCTGACAAAACCGATATCGAGTTTTTTTAAACGCTCATCCGCTGGATCAAGATGCTGGGTCGAACATTTGAATTGCTCGATATATTTATCAACCTTTGCTACTAATAAGCTAACTTTGCCATCAGTAGATTTAGCTTCGTCCGCGTTATCAAAGTTACTAGGCATGGTAATATCCTATTTTGCATTTTTTACATGGCACCGTGGGTGAAGGAGCTGTTGGCAGGGTATTGCTGGATATTGATTAAAAAAGACTCTCAACGCATCCTATCGTACTTTAGGGCCGACGGATAGCCGTGAATGGACAATTGTGGTTTTAGAAGCCTGGTAGAGTGCTAATTAGGGATTGCCCCTGACGAGCTTGCCGCGTTGCAAGAAATAATAATGATCAGACGGGGATATTAGTCGGGTTGTCATGTTTTTCGACAACCCGACATGTGATTAAAAATTAACTACTTAATTCGAAAACACCCTCCCAAGCTCAGGCCTTTACTTTCCGTTGCCGACTATTTCTTTTCAGCCTCAACAACAACGCCACCAACAGCCTTCAACGTTTCCTTGGCGACATCAATGCCAACAAACTCAGTCTTTTTATCAATGGCTTTTTGCAAAAACTCTTTCGCTTTAGCCGTATCATTATGCTTGAAGTACGCCATACCCAAATGATAATTACTGATCGCCGAACCCGGATCTATCGCTACAACCTTTAACAATAACTCCTGTGCTTTAACAAAATCACCTTGTTTATAGGCAATCCAGCCTGCTGTGTCCAGCATATTGGGATTACTCATTTTTGTTAACGGCTCAGCCAGCTTGGCCGCACGTTCCAGTCCTGCACTGTCCTTGGAATAATCAGACAAATAACTGGCCAGATTGTTTAAGGCTTCCATAGACTCGGGATGCTGTTTGTACGTTTCTTCAAACAAGGCAATCGCCTTGTCGTGTTCGCTACTGCGCTGATAGATAGAAGCCAGATCATTAACTAGCTCCATTGAACCCTTGGTGTTGGCTATGCCTTCCTGAAAGGCTTTAATCGCTTCATCCTTATGAGATTGCGCAAGATGAGCCAGCGCAATGTTCCGATAAGGCACTGGCCATTCAGGTTTAATGGCTATCGCTTTTTTAAACGCCGTTATACCTTCAGCAAACTTTTTATCGTTCAGATAAACCCCACCCAGCAAATTATAAGCAACCAGATTTTTAGGTTGCTCCTTGGCGATTTCATTGAGTCTGGCGATCGCATTATCGGTCTGCTTAAGCGCCAGGAAACTTTTAATTAACTGCGTCAACGGCTCTATCGCATCAGGCTGCTTGGCTAGCGCGCTTTCAAAAGCCGGCACACTTTTGTCGACCTTACCCTCGGCTTGATAGGCCAGACCCGACAGGAAATAACCCATGCCTTCCTTGGGATAAGCGGCCTGTAAGGTTTTTGCAGTATCCTGGGCTTTATCCCACTGTTTTTGGATCAGATGCACTTTAAAAATCGCTTCCAGACCCGGCTTGCTGTTTGGATTTTCTTTCAAGATTGCATTGATTTGTTGCATGGCGCGATCAGTATCACCGGCTTGTTGCAACAAAGTCGCCAAATCAAGTCTTGCCGATTCATCTTTAGGCGCGATTTCGACGATTTTTTCCATGTTTTCACGGGCCAGCACCGGATCGTTATTCATCAAATGCGCTGAACTCAATAATTTTAGCACTTTAATGTTTTGCGGTTGATCAACCAACACAGCGCGAAAATCACCAATCGCATCAGGTATTTTTCGTTCCGCCAAGGAAAATTCGCCACGTAATGACAGGGCATCTGCATCACGAGGATTTTCAACAATAATCTGCTTAACCAGTTCCTTCGCTTCGTCGGTACGTTTAGTGACCACATATAAGCGGGCCAGAACGTTACGCGCCTTGATAGATTGCGGCCCTTGTTTATCAAGTTCGACCACTTCTTTTAACGTCTTTTCTGCTTCTTCCGGATGCTTTTGGGCCAGTTCCAAATCAACCAATTTAAAACGCAAATCATATTTGTCCGGGCTTTCTTCAATCATCGGAACCAATTCAGTGATCGCTATTTCCGGTGTTCTTTTCGCGACCAAAAAATCAACCAAAGTTAATTTGGCATTGGCATCATCAGGCAGTTCCTTAACTGCTGTACGTAAAATGCCTTCAGCATCGTCCAGTTTATTGCTGGCCAATAAAAATAGAGCCAGACGTTTACGGTGTTCCAATTGTTTGGGTTCGATTTTTACTATCGCTTCCAGTGCTTGCTGTGCCTTATCCAGGGCTTTAGTTTCCGTATAAAGTTTGGCCAGCATCAACATCGGTGATGAATTAGTGGGATTTTTTGCGCTGTTCTTTTGCAGAACATCAATGGCTTGATCAATCTTTCCGGTTCTGGCGTTAAGCGAAGCCAATAACAAGTTAGCTTGCACATCATCCGGTTGTTTTTTAAGTGCTGCTTCCAGTTGGATCATGGCACTATCGGTATTATTTTTAATAACAAAAACACCGGCCATTAACACGCGACCTTCAATGTTTTCAGGATCAAGAGCCTGTACTTCTTTGGCCATTTTTTCTGCTTCATCAGCATTATTGACCATCAAATAAATTTGTCCCATTCTTAAGCGTGACAACATGTGCTTGGGATCTTCGCCGATCACCGCCAGATACTGACTAACCGCAGGCTGAATTTCGCCGACCTTAACCAGGGTTTCGGCCATTTGATAACGCGCGTCGATGTCCTTGGGATCAATTTGCAGTACATTTTTGAACGAAAGCTGAGCTTTTTTATAATCGCCCGCAGTAAACAACTGCTTGCCCTCTTCCATATACTTGGCTTTTCTTTCTTCAGAACCGCCGCAAGCGGTCAGTAAACAGACCAGCGCCACAACGGACAACGTTTTCAAATTAGGTGCTTTGGATATCATATAAAATCCTGTTTAAATTAATATTGTTGAAGCAAGAACGGTAGATTGGGTTACGCTAGCGCTAACCCACGTTGATTTTTTTTTGATTTTTCATTTCAGATTATAACAGCAAATCTGATCCGCAGCGTCACGGGGTTTGCAACGGAGCGTGACGGGGTTTGCAACGGAGCGTGACGGGGTTTGTAACCCCGTTACTCACGTTTAGCCGCACTGAAAAACATTAAACGTTTCGATCGGGGTTACAAACCCCGACCAGCTTCGTTCGCCAGCTTTGTTCGTTCGTTCGTTCAACACCGGAGCGTGACGGGGTTTGCAACCCCGTTACTCACGTTTAGCCCACTTAAAAAACGTTAAACGTTTCGATCGGGGTTGCAAACCCCGACCAGCTTTGTTCGCCAGCTTCGTTCGTTCGTTCGTTCGTTCGTTCGTTCGTTCGTTCGTTCGTTCG